>CALIQO010000393.1 GCA_938044055.1 uncultured Saprospiraceae bacterium | reverse complement strand
CCTTGCTTACCACTATCATCGTTGAATCTATACTTAAGGATATACCCTGAATCATAAAGAATCTCAGTGATCTTCTTCTTCATATTAGAAGCTGGAATAGTTACAGTTCTATGTCCTGCTTTCTGGGCATTTCTGATTCTTGTTAAGTAATCTGCTATTGGATCTGTTACAGCCATTTTATGCTATATATTGTTTATTCAAAAATTAAATACTACCAGCTCGCTTTAGTAACTCCTGGTATCTTTCCTGCTAGAGCCATTTCTCTGAAAGTAACTCTATTTATGCCGAATTTTCTCATGTAACCTTTAGGTCTTCCGGTAAGTTTACATCTATTGTGTAATCTCACTGGAGAAGAGTTCTTAGGTAACTTATCAAGAGCTTCCCAGTTTCCTTCTTTCTTCAACTGCTCTCTTAAGTCTTTATACTTAGCTACTAGTCTCTGTCTTTTAGCTTCTCTTGCTATAATGGATTTCTTTGCCATAGAGCTTATTAATTATTTTGATTTTTAAAAGGAAGACCTAATGCTTTTAACAACTCAAGTGCTTCTGCATCTGTATTGGCACTGGTTACAAACGTAATGTCCATACCTGTGATGTTGTTAACTTTATCTAGTACAATTTCTGGGAATATGATCTGTTCTTGGATACCTAGAGAATAGTTTCCTCTGCCATCAAAGCTTTTATCATTAATCCCTCTGAAGTCTCTTACACGTGGAAGTGCTACAGTTACTAACCTTTCAAGAAATTCGTACATTCTTTCGTTTCTCAGTGTAACGCGTGACCCGATGGTCATTCCTTCTCTGAGTTTAAAGTTAGAAACAGACTTTTTAGCTTTAGTAGGAACGGCTTTCTGACCGGCAATCATCGTCATCTCTTTCAATGCACTGTCTACCAATTTCTTGTCTTGTGTAGCAGCTCCTATACCTTGATTGATACAGATCTTCTGTAGCTTAGGTACTTGCATAATAGATTTATAGCCAAATTTTTCCTTTAGCTTTTCTACTATTTCTTCCTTGTATTTCTTACTAAGTGTAGGTGTATAACTCATTACTTAACAGTTTCGCCTGATTTTTTAGAATAACGAACGATCTTACCATTCTCCTCTCTTCTTCCTACTCTCGTAGCATCTCCAGATTTAGGATCGACCAACTTAACATTAGAGATATGTATAGCAGCTTCAACTTCATTGATTCCGCCTGGATTATCTTGTGTAGGTTTCGTATGCTTCTTAACAATATTGATACCTTCTACGATAACTCTATTCTTATTAGCTAGCACTTCCTTCACTTCTCCTTTGCTACCTTTATTGGCACCAGCGATAATAAGTACATTGTCGCCTTTTTTAATCTTTGGTTTTGGTGCAAATCTTTTCATTGTATACGTTTAAATAGTAATTACAATATTTTATTTATAGTACTTCTGGAGCGAGTGAAACAATTCTCATGTAATCCTTTTCTCTCAGCTCTCTAGCCACAGGGCCAAAAATCCTCGTTCCTCTCGGTTCTTCATTGGCATTTAGAAGAACAACTGCATTATCATCAAATCTGATGTATGATCCATCTTTTCTTCTGATCTCCTTCTTCGTTCTTACGATCACTGCCATAGAAATCGTACCTTTCTTAAGACCACCAGGTGAGGCAGCCTTTACTGTGACAACAATTGTATCACCAATAGAAGCATATCTTCTTTTAGAACCACCGAGTACCTTAATACATAAGACCTCTTTAGCTCCACTATTATCTGCTACATTTAATCTACTTTCTGCCTGGATCATAGCTGCAATGCTTTTGCTTAATTATTAATATTCTTATTTAGCTCTTTCTAATATTTCAACAAGTCTCCATCTCTTTTTCTTACTTAGAGGTCTGGATTCTGTAATCTTAACAGTGTCCCCCTCATTACAAGCATTCTTCTCATCATGCGCGAAGAACTTCTTAGACTTCTTTACAAATTTTCCATAAATAGGGTGCTTAAGTTTTCTTTCAATAGAAACAGTAATGGTTTTATCCATCTTATTACTTGTAACAACGCCTACTCTTGTTTTTCTTTCTTTTTGCTCAGCCATTAGACTTACTTTAGAATGAAGTTTATTTTCTTCTGTTAATTATTCTAGCTCTTTTCGCTTTTTGTTCTGGAGACATTAATGCAAGCTCTCTTCTTCTAGCCTCAGTATTCAATCTTGCGATATCTCTTCTTACTTCTCTTATAACCAATGGGTTATCTAGACCCTTCACAGCGTGGTCAAACTCCAACTTCTGAAGTTGCTTCTTAGTCTCTGCTAACTCGTTAGCTAGATTCTCATCTGTGAATTCTTGTAATTCTATATATTTCTTAGTTGCCATCTTTCTTTCTTATTTCAGAATATAAATGATCTATAATTATTCAGCTACGTAATCTCTTCTGGTAACAAACTTAGTCTGTACTGGAAGTTTCTGTGCTGCAAGTCTTAATGCTTCCACTGCTATTTCCCGAGGAATACCATCCATCTCAAACAAGATTCTCCCAGGTCTCACTGGTGCAACCCAGTGATCAAGAGCTCCTTTACCCTTACCCATCCTTACTTCTTGAGGCTTAGCGGTTATCGGCTTATCTGGAAAAATTCTTATCCATACTTTTCCTTCCCTCTTCATATATCTGGTCATCGCAACCCTTGCAGCTTCAATCTGTCTATTGGTGATAAAACCTTTATCTAAGGTTTTCAGACCAAATGAACCGAAAGATATAGTGCTACCTCTCTGTGCAATTCCTTTGATTCTACCTTTCTGCTGTTTCCTGTACTTAGTCCTTTTAGGCTGTAGCATAATGAATAATTTATATTAACTCTATCGTTATAATCAATTAATTATCTTCTTCCTCCTCTATTTCCACCTCGGTTTCCTCCACGATTTCCACCTCTTCCACCTTTCTTAGAATCAACTCCTACATTAGGAGATAAGTCTCTCTTTCCTAGTACTTCTCCTTTACAGATCCATACTTTCACACCTATCTTTCCGTATACGGTAAGCGCTTCCACAAGTGCATAGTCGATATCCGCTCTAAAAGTATGCAATGGTGTTCTACCATCTTTATACTCTTCTGATCGCGCCATCTCTGCACCGTTTAATCTTCCACTGATTCTCACTTTAATCCCTTCTGCACCGGCTCGCATAGAAGATTGGATAGACATCTTAATGGCTCTCCTATAATTTATTCTAGCTTCGATCTGCTTAGATATCGTTTCTCCTACGATATATGCATCTAATTCAGGCTTTCTGATTTCGATGATATTAATCTGAACATCCTTACTAGTAAGTTGCTTTAACTCCTCCTTAATTCTATCAACTTCCTGACCACCCTTACCGATGATAATTCCTGGTCTAGATGTATGAATAGTTACGGTAATTCTCTTAAGCGTACGCTCGATGATGATTCTTGAGATTCCTCCCTTAGTTACCCTTGCTCTCAGGTACCTTCTTATTCTTTCATCTTCAACTACCTTATCTCCGAATCCTTTACCACCGTACCAGTTGGAATCCCATCCTTTTATGATACCTAGTCGATTACCTATTGGATTTGTCTTTTGACCCATTATGATTTATTTATGATAGGTTTTTTATTCTTCGATTAATTCTTCTTCCTCTTCAACTACTACTTCTCCACCTTCTATCTCTACTCTATTCTCTACTATGAGGGTTACATGGTTCATTCTCTTACGGATTCTATGTGCTCTACCATGTGGAGCAGGTCTGAATCTTTTTAATGAAGTTCCACCGTCTACGAAAATGGTCTTAACGAACAGATTGTAATCATCTGCACTCAGTGCCATATCGTTTTTCACTTCCCAGTTAGAAATCGCGGAGAGTAATAACTTCTCTAACCATTCTCCAGCCTCCTTTTTAGTAAACTTGAGAATATTAAGTGCTTCCTCAACAGATTTACCTCTTACAGTATCTGCCACTAGCCTCATTTTTCTAGCCGACATCGGACAATTTCTAAGTTTCGCTACAGCTTCCATGTTATAAATATTTAAGACGTATCTTAATTGTATTATTTTCTATTTCCAGAATGACCTCTAAACGATCTTGTCAGAGAAAATTCTCCTAATTTATGACCTACCATGTTCTCTGTCACAAAGACTGGTACGAATGTTTTACCATTGTGCACTGCTATTGTCTGTCCTACCATATCAGGAATGATCATAGATGATCTTGCCCATGTCTTTATTACAGACTTCTTAGTAGATTCTTGTGCCTTTTCTACTTTCTTAAGTAGCTTGTGATATACGTAAGGTCCTTTTTTTATCGATCTTGCCATTACTATTAATTTCTACTTTTTATTCTTAGATTTTCTCTTAGAGATGATCAATTTAGAAGAAGATTTATTCGGATTTCTTGTCTTCTGACCTTTGGCCATGATACCCGTTCTTGATCTAGGGTGACCACCAGAAGCTCTACCTTCTCCACCACCCATTGGGTGATCAACAGGGTTCATCGCTACACCTCTTGTACGAGGTCTTCTTCCTAACCATCTTTTTCTACCTGCCTTTCCTAGAACTTGCAACCCATGGTCAGGGTTACTTGTTGTACCTATGGTTGCCTGACATGTAAGCAATACTTTTCTTACTTCGCCAGAAGGCATTTTTACTATTGCATACTTACCTTCTCTACCCATAAGAACTCCATAAGTTCCAGCAGATCTTGCAAGTGCAGCTCCTTTTCCAGGGGTCATCTCTATCGCATGGATAGTAGAACCTAAAGGAATAAGATCAAGTGTCATTGCATTCCCTACAACCGGAGTAGCTTTAGGTCCTGACATAATAGGATCTCCTACTTGTACCTTATCTGGAGCAATTATATATCTTTTCTCTCCATCAGCATATACCACTAGGGCTATATAAGATGTCCTATTCGGATCATACTCGATGGATTTTATCTTACCAGGGATTCCGTGCTTATCACGCTTGAAATCTATTACTCTATATTTCTTCTTATGACCACCACCTATATGTCTCATGGTCATTTTACCATCGTGATTTTTTCCTCGCTATTAATTTTTTTTTTATCTCTCTCCATCAAATGTAGCATTACC
>CALIQO010000392.1 GCA_938044055.1 uncultured Saprospiraceae bacterium | reverse complement strand
CGGTTCCCTCATAATAGGACAGACAACCAATTCTGTAGGAATAGATAAATCATCTATCATCTGTTGAATTATAGTGAATTGCTGAAAATCCTTCTGTCCCATATACAGACTATCCGGTTGTACTATATCTAACAATCGCTTGACAACTTGAACAACTCCAGCAAAGTGTCCTGGTCGGAAGGCTCCTTCCATCTGCTCGTCTAGACCATTCAAGTCTACCTTTACTTTCTTCTTCCTTTTTCCAGGATATACCTCCTCTACGCTTGGTGCAAATACATAGTTTACTCCATGTGCTTTAAGTAACTTCTTATCTGTGGCTAGTGTCCTAGGATATTTCTTAAGATCTTGCTTGTTGTTAAATTGGGTGGGATTAACAAAAATACTTACTACAACAGTATCAGCGCGTTTCTGTGCTTGCTCAACGAGAGATATATGTCCAGCATGTAACGCACCCATGGTAGGTACAAAGCCAATCTTTTTTCCAGCTTTTCTTTCTTTTTCCAGTGCCTGTCGTAATGTTGTAACCTTATATTTTGTATTCATGCTATAAAGATAAATGATGGCATTAAAGTATGGAATTAATTTATAAGCCTTTTCTACCTGTTTAGGTCAATATACTTACATGTGTGATCTACATTGCGGTATAAATTTTTAGGCGTGCTTAATCCAATTTTTAGTCTAATCTAAAATTGAGTCTGTTTTCTACTTCCTTAACAAGCATTGTCTTCTTATTCCGGTTATTTTTGTCAACAGATCATTAAAAGCGACGATTATGAGCATCATTGAAATGAAAGTGCCGACTATAGGAGAATCCGTAACAGAAGTTACATTATCCCAGTGGTTGATTAAGGATGGAGATTACGTAAAAATAGACGAACCCATCTGCGAATTTGAATCTGACAAAGCGACTTTAGAGTTTCCAGCCGAAGCTTCGGGGAAACTTATCCATGTTGCTGCTGAGGAAGATGATCTAGAAATCGGTGCTCTTGTCGCAAGAATAGATACAAGCGTTGCCGCTCCTAGCGGTGGAGAAACTTCAGCACCGGCACCAGAAGAAATGGCGAAAGCAGCAGTTTCTCCATCTACAACTGCTGAGCCCGCTAAAGAAACATATGCAAGCGGGCATCCTTCTCCTGCCGCAGCCAAGATTATGAGAGAGAAAGGGATAGATCCTTCTTCTGTGTCTGGCTCAGGAAAAGATGGAAGAATTACCAAGGAAGATGCTGATAAAGCAACTTCTAAGACTGCACCTCAAGCACAGACGCCTACGCCATCTATGCCCACAATTTCATCGGAATCGTTTTCTAGAAATACGGAAAGAAAGAAAATGAGCAGGATGAGAAGGACAATTGCTTCTCGACTGGTCTCTGCTAAAAACAACACTGCCATGTTGACTACTTTTAATGAAGTAGATCTTTCTGAAGTAATGAAACTAAGGAAGCGTGTACAAGAACGATTCATAGAAAAGCACGGAATCAAGCTAGGCTTCATGTCCTTATTTGCGAAAGCATGCGCACAGACATTAATGGAGATGCCTAGCGTCAATGCAATGATTGATGGCGATCACCTCATCTACCATGACTATGCAGACATCTCTTTTGCTATTTCTACCCCGACCGGCCTGGTTGTCCCTCCAGTACACAATTGTGAATCACTTGATTTCCATGAGATAGAATATAAGATTAAGGAGCTGGCTGGAAAGGCACGAGGAGGAACACTAACCCTTGATGAAATGAAGGGAGGAACATTCACCATCACCAATGGTGGTGTATTCGGCAGTATGATGTCTACGCCGATTATTAATGAACCACAATCTGCGATTCTCGGTATGCATAACATCATACAGAGACCTGTGGCGATAGATGGAGAAGTAGTCATCAGACCGATGATGTATGTCGCATTGTCTTACGATCACAGAGTAATAGATGGATCTAGTTCAGTTACCTTCCTAGTAAAAGTCAAGAAGTTGCTAGAAGACCCTACTAATCTTCTTCTGGGACTGTAATCCTATACAGAAGCATCTTTTTATATTTATCTTAGAGGTTTAAATAATGGGCACATGACACTAGGCGAGTTTTTTCAATCTCTATCCGACAATCCGGCTATTTTGATTTTTTTCTATATAGCCCTTCCATTGACTGCTTTTCTATCCTTGATATTCGGTAAAGGAGAAGGGGAGATATCTCCATGGAAATATCTCTACTCTACCCTTGTATACATGGCTTGTGTTCCTGGGATATTCGCAGTAACACTATGTGTCTACCTTTTCTTATTCGAACGGAATAGTATAATGGATGCCAACATCTATACCCAGATTCTTCCGATCGCCTGCATGATTCTAACACTCTGGTTGGTTAGAAAAAACATTGCGTTCGAAAATATTCCTGGCTTCGGAAAACTAGGAGGTCTGGTTTTAATCCTATTCGCCTTGATAAGCGTGATGTGGTTCTTAGAAAAACTACATGTCATCGCAATTACGTTTATACCATTCCATTTTTTCATCCTCATATTCATCGTACTTCTAGTCGGAGTAAGATTCGGGTGGAAGAAGATGATGGCATAGAAAAGACTCAAACTCTATTTATTTAAGATTAGGTTTTTTCTGATTTTACTTTAAATAATATGTTTTCCGCTCGCGGTGCATCAAGTAGAAATCCTGAAATTTCTCCTTTATGATTTCTTACATACTTTACAGAAAACATTCCCATAGCTGAGAAGAAATCTTTCTGCGTAGGTTCCATAGGTAAGCCTTGTCCCCTTAAAGGAAGAATAAGTTTATCCTCTAGAATATCTACTTTTAATTCTAAGTCAAGCTCGTGGTTATAGAATACTGCACA
Organism: uncultured Saprospiraceae bacterium; assembly: GCA_938044055.1. Classification (GTDB taxonomy): domain Bacteria; phylum Bacteroidota; class Bacteroidia; order Chitinophagales; family Saprospiraceae; genus JABDLO01. The sequence continues at coordinate 2,886 of CALIQO010000392.1, read as the reverse complement.
GTATTCCTTCAGATCTAAATCATCACGCTGAACCTTCTCATAACTCTGCGCATACATCTTGATTTTTCCATCAGTAAAGACGAGTTTTTTAGTTTCTTCTTCTCCTGATGACAAAGTCATTGTTATGTGCGGTCTGTCTTGATGATAAACCATTGTTTCAGAAATCGGGATCAATATACTGACAGGTCCATTGCCTCGGTGATACTCAAGGGCACCATTATTAAGAACTATGGATCTATATTCATTCGTCTCCGCGTAGAAATAATCACCACAGAAGTAAGATAGCTTTTCATCATCGAGCTCTATTATCTGAGATGGAGTGGATGATGGCTTTTTTGAAAAAACTTCTGCAGCTGGAAATAAAATTTCACACACCTTCCTCGCGTATCCATGCACATCATACCAGTTCTGATTTCCCATGGCGATAATCGATATGTTGTATTTTGGAAAACGGATTATGTCAGAACTATAGCCTGGATTTAAGCCGCTGTGACTTACCATAACTTCACCATGGTAATCTTCTACAATAAGACCAGATGCATAAGAAATCACATTCCCATCATTCAACTTTCCCGTAGTCATCATTTTGTTCCAGAAGGACTGCGAAAAGACAATAGGGTTATGAAACTCTTTCTCCCAGCGAACCAGATCTGATAGACTGGACACCACTCCTCCGTCTCCTCCACTAGAAGGTTGAGAACGATATTCTTCTCTATCACAAGTGGGGCAAGCACTTACATAGCCAGAAGCTCTGTTGGATATTACTGCATCGGATGTTAGCACATAAGAACTGTTGTTCATACCTATCGGTGTAAATATGTTTTCTTGAGCATATTCTGTAAGCGTTCTACCAGAAACCTTTTCTACTATCTGTCCTAGCAGCCAGTAGTTGGTATTAGAATAACTGTGTCTAGTACCACTGGAAAATGAAACACTTTCTTGATTGAGAACAAGAGAATTCACGTCTTCATCCGTTCCTGTGAAGCTGTTGAAAAAGTCCATTTTATCTGATCCTTGAATCATCATGAGCGACATATAGTCTCTGATGCCTGAGGTGTGATGTAGCAATTGATCGATTGTAATACTTCCTACAATTTCACTAAGTTGGGGATAGAATTTACTCAATGGATCAGTAAGATTTAATTGTCTTTCTTCTGTAAGTAAAATTATACATGCCGCCGTAAATTGCTTAGAAGTGGAAGACAATCTAAAATTAGAATGCTCGTCAATAGGGATGTTATAATCCAGATTAGCAAGACCATTATTACTGTGATAAATTAATTTTCCATCTTTCACAATTCCGATGATAGCTCCTGGGTCGGATGGGTTGATTTCCGATAATATTTTATCTAGTTCGGTTTTATTAACCTCTTGGCCTAAAGCTGCTGCAGTAAAAAACATAATTGCAAAAAATATTAAGTATCTCATGATTGATTTCATTTTATTGATGTAATGCCTATGTGATAATTCCTATCTTCAATAGGTTACAGAATACTGTAAAAAATAAAATGTAATATTCTGTAACCTAAGCGATTCAAGTGGTCTCTTATAAGGGACAGGATTTTAATATTTAAAATAACAAACTATGATAGGTCCAGGATTTGTTTTAATGGCGCTTGTGTGTGCTGCTACCATTACAATTTATTTTCTTATTCAGAGCAAGCACGAAGAAACCATGGCTAGAATCGACCAAGGAATGGAAGAGGAAGGAGAATCGGTAACATCTGTAATCTTAAACTTAGGAATCGTTTTCTGTTCTATCGGAATAGGTTTTATAAGTGGATACATTGTATCCGATTCAACCTCCGTTCCAGATCACGTGGCTTTTCCCTCTTCTCTTTCTATCTGTGGAGGATTAGGTCTTATAGTAAGCTATCTGATTAACAATAGACTGCGAGGTGAATAACACCATCGCCGTCCAATATATAGATGACGTTTTATCTGGTGACGAGAATGCTTTTCGTTTCCTAGTTAAGGGATACCAAGAAATGGTCTTCACTATAGCAAGGTCTATGGTAAGAAATGTCCCTGACACCAAGGAAGTTGTTCAGAATACTTTTATCAGTTGTTATAAAGGACTTGCCTCCTTTAAACAAGAAAGCAAATTTTCTTCTTGGCTATACAGAATAACTGTAAATGAAGGACTTAAGTACATCCGGAAAAATAAAAATAGATACAACAAAGAAGGAAGTAATATCGAAGATCATGAAGCTGCTTCTTCCTATCTTATAAGCAATAACACAGGACTTGAAACTTTACAACAGAATGACAAAAAAAAAGAAATCGATCGTGTTCTTTCCCTGATGAAGCCTAAGGAAAGTCTCATGCTTGAATTGTTTTATTTAAAAGAGTTTTCCATTTCTGAAATTCAAGATATTACTCAGTTTTCCACCAACAATATTAAAGTTCTTTTACACAGAGCAAGAAAAAAATTTAGTGCATCTTATAATCAAGAATGATGAACAATAAACTATCAGAAGAAAATCTAAAGAAGATTCTAAAAGAAGGAACCGCTGATTTTAGATATGACAGAGAATTAGAAGACAACATCATGGATTCTATTTCAGCCCTTGGGAAGCCTACTTTTTCTACAGCTTACGCAAATGCTAGACGTGGATTGTACATCTGTTTCGTTCTTTCAATATTTTCCCTGGTTATCTTATTTGGGAAATTTTTTAGCCCTCCCAAAATAAGTAGTACAGATGATATATCTATAAAGTTCTTGCCTTCCGTATTTACCTTAATTGTGATACTTGTTCTATTTGCCTTGAGCGAATTTAATGCCCAATTTAAACCTAGAAGCGCAAAACCAAAATCATCCGCATCTCATTAAAATGATCCGTCGGAAGTTCTGTATAACACAGCTGTTACAACCTGACCTACAGA
>CALIQO010000391.1 GCA_938044055.1 uncultured Saprospiraceae bacterium | reverse complement strand
CCCATTCTTGAAGACAATAGTTTTTTATATACACATGAGGTGCGGAAGTATCACCATGCAGCGTTATTCGCCATGACTCGATGGACCAATATTTATTTCCCTCAGAAGGCATTGTTTTTAGGAGATGTAATTAGTGGCCCTCTTAAGAAGGTTTTCGGTAAAGGGGTTAAAGATGTAAGGTCAAGCTATCGGAATGAAGGAGGAATATTTACCCATACCAAGTACTGGAAGTCTTCTAAGAATAACAGACATATTGAAACCTTAAGAAAGGCTTTAAATCTGCTGGATGCTTAGAGGAATAACTTAAAAACTCATTTATTATGTCGGGGATTTGTATTCCTTTAAAACAAGGATCTATTTAAGTGAAAATAAATCCTGTATAAACATATCTCAATTCTTATATTGAGACATCTAAAATAAAAAACTAAACATGCGAAACTCCAATCTGTTAATATGGGCCATCTGCATAATGGGCTGTATACAATCTTCCTATGCACAAGAAACAAGACTTATAAGACAGCCTTCTCTCAGTGAGAAAAACATTGCCTTTATTTATGGAGCCGATGTGTGGATATCAGATAGGGATGGTCAGAATGTAAGAAGAATCACATCAACCCAATCGGTAGAACGCAATCCAGTATTGTCACCTGATGGAACTCAAGTAGCTTTTACTTCTTCGCGATCAGGCTCATCATCGGTCTATACTGTATCTAGCAAGGGAGGAATTCCTAAAAGACTAACTTGGATGCCAGGTGGTGCTACAGTCTTAGATTGGTCACCAGATGGATCTCATATATTGTTTGCGTCGGCATATGGAACCGCTCCTTCTTCTCACAACTTCCTATGGAAAGTGTCGAAAGATGGAGGACCAGAAATGAAGGTTGCAGATCAATGGGGTAATGATGCAGAATATGCCCCTGACGGTAATCGATTAATTGTGGACAGGGTTCGACGCTGGGATCAAGAATGGAGGCTTTATCGGGGTGGACAGAATACACCATTGGTTGTGCTTGATTTGCAAGATCAATCAGAAATACTTATCCCATGTGATAAAACCACAGATATACAACCCGTATGGCTTGGAGATATGATTTACTTTATATCTGATAGAGATGGATGTGCTAATATATGGTCCTTCAATCCTACTAATCAAGCACTGGTTCAGATCACAACATTTGCAGGAGCAGATGTAAAAACACTCAGTGGTCATGGTGGACATCTAGTCTATGAAAGGGAAGGTAGATTACACCTTCTAGACTTAAGCAATAACCAATCATCTACCTTGAAAATAAATATAATCGGAGACTTTCCGTGGGCCGAAGATAAGTGGGAAAATGTAGGGGATAGAGTGTCCTCTGTGTCCTTGTCTCCGACTGGTAAGCGTATCGTAATGGAAGCAAGGGGAGAAGTATTTACCGTACCAGTTAAGGACGGTGCGGCTCGTAATCTTACCCAGTCTTCTGGAGCGGCTGATAGAAGGCCTTTATGGTCTCCTAAGGGAGATAAAATTGCCTGGTTTTCGGATAGTGGAAACGAGAATTACAAGTTGTTTTTCACCGGCCAATCTGGTATGGAGGAAGCAACATCGATCGATATCGGCAATTCTAAATTGGGTTGGGAATTGACTTGGAGTCCGGATGGTGAACACATAGCATTCGTAGATGACGACACTCGAATTAAAGTTCTAAACCTAGAGAACAAGTCATGGAAAACCATCGATCATGCTGGGTCTAACCTTGATAGAGGGAATATGAATCTTGCTTGGTCTCCAGATTCTAAGTGGCTCGCTTACGCAAAATCAGGGAGTAACAATCTACGAAGAATTATGGTATGGAAGGTCGGTTCAACATCTCCTCAGCGGTTGACAGACGAATTCGCAGATGCTATTCTACCAGCGTGGGATAGAGACATGAAGCACTTTTATTTCGTAGCAAGTACGGACGTTGCACTGGGCTCTGGATGGGCCAATACAAGCAGCATGCAAGCGGATCCTGAATATGCGGCTTATGTTGTGAATCTGGTTAGTGATGAAGAATCTCCATTCGTTCCTATAAGTGATGAAGAAGAAGTAAAAGAAGATGAACAAGAAGATAAGGATGGAGAAGAAAAAAAGGAAGATGCTAAAAAAGAGGATGCTAAAAAAGACGATGGTGAAGAAGACATGGTCATTGATTTCGAAAATATTACAAGAAGGACACTTGCCATTCCTATTCCATCAGATAATTATGGAGCTGTAATTGCTGGGCCGAAAGGTTCTGTATTTTTCGGTGCATGGGCTTCAGATTTCAGCGGCATGAACGTTAAGAAATTCACCTTAAAAGATAGAGAGGCCAAGGACTATGTCTCAGGTGTCAGGAATCTTACTATTTCACATGATGGAAATCACCTGCTTGGAAGAGTACAAGGGCAATGGAAGTTAATGAATGCTGGTGGCCCGAGTGGAAAAGATGGGAAATCGATTAAGGTGAATTTAAAGATGAAGCTTAACAGGGTAGAGGAATGGTCTCAGATAGCCCATGAAGCATGGAGGTATCAGAAAGATTACTTCTATGATCCCAACATGCATGGCAGAGACTGGACTGCCGTGAAGGCAAGGTACGAACCATTGTATACCCATATAAGACACAGATCAGACTTAAATTATATCCTTGATCAGATGAATGGAGAATTGTCTGTAGGACATAGCTTTGTTTTCGGTGGAGATTTTCCGTCAACTGAAAGGTCGCAGATAGGATTGCTAGGTGGAGATTTTAAAATCGAAAATGGTAGATGGAGAATCAAGAGAATTTATACAACAGAAGCGTGGAATCCTGGTCTTTCTGGTCCGCTAGATAGACCTGGAACCAATATAAAAGAAGGCCAGTATCTAGTCGGAATAAATGGCGCAGAACTAACTGGAAGTGATAATCTATTTCATTTTCTAGACGGTACTGCTGGAGAGCAGACAACGCTTCACATAAGTGATACACCAGACTTCGAATCTTCATGGCAAGAAGTTGTAGAGCCAGTAAGATCAGAAGCAGGATTAAGAAGAAGAGCATGGGTAGAAGATAATCGCAGGATGGTAGATTCATTATCAGGTGGTAAGCTCGCTTATATATGGGTGCCTAATACAGGTGGACCAGGTTTTGTTTCGTTCAATAGATATTTTTTCGCCCAGCAAGACAAACTGGGAGCTGTCATAGATGAGCGATTCAATGGGGGAGGACTCCTCGATGATTATATGGTAGACTTAATGACAAGAAAATTAAGAGCTGCTATAACCAATGAAGTCCCTAATGGAGCACCCCTCAGACTTCCTGCAGGGATTCTAGGACCTAAGGTATTATTGATTAATGAACTTGCAGGATCGGGCGGAGATTTCTTTCCATGGGTTTTTAGACAACAGAATGCAGGGAAATTGATTGGCTCTACTACATGGGGAGGGCTTGTTAAATCTTCAGTACATTATGGCTTTATAGATGGTGGTGCGATGACTGCACCAGATAATGCCGTGTTCGATCCGATAAATAATGAATGGATAGGGGAGAATAAAGGAATTCATCCAGATATAGAAGTGAGGCAAGATGCTAAATCCTTGTCTCAAGGAAGAGATCTTCAGCTGGAAAGAGCAGTGGCAGAACTTATGCAGCAATTATCTGGTGTGAATCAGACTACCATAAAACCTCCTAGTTACTCTGAACCTGCAAAAGGTAATTAAGTAAATGTAGATTGTTAAAGTTAACTGGTTAGGATATAATAAAGTGCTGAAAATGAATCCTTATGATTAAAGGGCTAGGTATACTTTCGCTATTTACATTATTGGTGTCTTGCAAGCAAGTGGATGCAGTTTCTTTAAAGATCGATTGTCGAGAACAAGTGAAAGACTATGAAACTTATGTAGCAAGATTAGATATAGGAAATATATTTTCTCTTGATTCAGCGGCAGCATGGTTTAGAGCCGGGTATGAGCAGTGTCGGGATTTAGAGAAACAAGATTCTATGTTTATGCCATTTTTCACCCTTTATAATGAAGTAGGGGATTCTCTTACAATGAATAAGGATATAAGGGTTGCGGCTTATGGATTTAAAGTAGATACTTCTCAAGCAACCTGGAAAGGTCGACCATCTGAATCAACCTTCTTGAAGGATTCAATTATAGCTTATCTTTCTCCTGCTATGCGTTCTTTTAGCATCCAGAATTTAAAAGAGTTTGACGATGAGGAGTCCTTCCAAGTGGTAATGAGAAACACCTTATGGTGGGACAAGTTTATCCGCGATCACGAAGATTTCTTTCTTCAGGAAATGGTAGAATATCACTATGAACAATGGCACTTGCGTCACCTCGTAAGTGGATACAGAAATGTAAAAGTTGTCGATGAGAATAACATATTGCTTAAGTCTGTAGAAGAAAAATATAGGGGGATCATTAAACATAATTCTTCTTCCTCCACTGCTAAAACATTGTCAGCACTTTTAAGTCGAATTGAAGAAAATGGGATGAGGTATCCAGATGATATAGAAGAGTTTGTGGATGAGGTGTTGAGTAAGTGATTTAATAAAAAAGATGGCTAGGTTTCTTAGATAGTGAATTGGTATTAATAAAATATCGACATAGCTTCCTCTAATTCACAGTACAATTCGCTGGCTTTTCCTTCTCGGTATTCTATAACGAAACTATTTTCGTAATCTAAACCATACCATGAAAAGAGATGGCTAGGATCGTTAGGAAGAGTTCATACGTTTGACTTAATATCACCTACATTATTTATGGTTTCGAATGCAGTCTTTATCTTATTGATTGTATTCTCCGAATCTTCTTGAATTATGAATGTTGCTTTAGCACCAGGATTTCGGATTTGCAGTTTTTCAGCCAAATCAACCACTCGGTGGATTACAGAATATTGAGTCTTCTTTTGAAAGTATATCAGAATACCAGGATCAGCATTTTTATATGAGCAGATAGGACATGCATGCTTTCCATTGTCAGGTCCTATTATATATTGTATAGGAAATGAAATCATATCCTCACCTGGGAGGATAGTGAGACAAGGTGCACTATAATGTTTTTCTAATGGATGA
>CALIQO010000390.1 GCA_938044055.1 uncultured Saprospiraceae bacterium | reverse complement strand
CATTGATTCTAAGATCAGGAGCATTTCTATTATTCAAGGACAACTCCAGTTCACCATCTCTATTCTGAATGATAAAATCTGGAACTATATAATGGTTAGAATTCCGACCACTAGATTGAAAAGCACTAGCAGGCTTAGGGTTCAATTTTAAGATTTCATCTATGGCTCCCTTCAATTCACTTTCAGAAATTACCAAGTGTTTCTGTAATCGAGTGTAATGTTTCTTAGTGAATTCTTCGAAGTAACTTTTAAGTATTTTCAGGGCAAGCGTTTTCTCAACTGTATGATTCTCCGTTGATTTATTAAGCTTTATGATAAGTTGATTTATCAAGCATTCTTGCAAGTCTCTTGCTCCTACTCCAGGAGGATCGAACTGCTGCACAATCTGAATCATATGCTCTATCTGTGGAAGCTCAACTTCTACTGATTGAGCAAACATAAGGTCGTCTACAATAGCAGAATTCTCTCTTCTAAGGTATCCATCTTCATCTATCGATCCTATGATCTGATTCACCACAAGATTATCAAACTCATCTTCTAGCTCAAGCATTCCTACTTGTTGTTCTAAGTACTCATGGAAGCTTGACTCAACTGCATATGGAATTGACTTTTCATCCTCATCAGATATATAATTGTCTCCTTTAACCTTGTAAGAAATAGGATCTTCTTCTATATATTCTTTAAGATAATCGTCTAACTCAAACTCTAAATCATCATTGTTATCCGCCTCTTCCTCTTCTTTCTCCTCGGCAGAAAGATCGAAAACATCGTTGTTTTCTTCATCGCCTTCTTCAAGGGCAGGGTTCGCCTCAAGCTCTTCCTTAATACGCTGGTCTAGGGTTGCCGTAGGTATCTGAAGGAGTTTCATTAACTGAATCTGCTGCGGAGACAGCTTCTGTAACATCTTCTGACTGAAATTTTGCTTTAACATCTTGCTTCTTCTTTACAATGAGATATAAATTAAAGTCTCCGCACTATAGATAACAGTTGATTCTGAACCTTTAATTAAATTGGCATTGACTATAACAACTTAAATGCATGACTTGTTCCTTTAATACTGTATTAGAATAACAGTCATGCGCAAACAAATATAGGAAAGTTTTTATCACATTACAATTATTAATAATATAATATTCTCTGTATGTCAATATTTAATAAATTAAATATTATTATAATATGAATTATTCCGAAGTTCTGAAATCTGCCAGAACACACATGAAAGAACAGGGCTTGGATGCCTATATAATTCCATCCAGTGACCCTCATCAGAGCGAGTATGTAGCAGATCACTGGAAGTCAAGAATCTGGATTTCTGGGTTTACGGGTTCGGCTGGAGTAGCAGTAATAACAGCAGAAAACGCTGCATTATGGACAGATGGACGGTATTTCATACAAGCAGAAAAAGAATTAAAAAACACCCCATTTCAGTTGCATAAAATGGGAAATTCATCTCATCCCCACGTCCGATGGTTGGCTGATATCCTACCGCAAGGTGGAAAAATAGGAGTCCATGGTAAGCTATTATCTGAATCACAGTATATAACCTACTCTGCCATTCTGGGAAAAAAGAAAATATCTCTGGATACTTCCTATGACCTTATCTCAGTCATTCACAGCGATCGTCCAGATTTACCCACGGAGAGAGTATGGTCATTCCCTTTAAAATATGCAGGAAAGACGAGAACCGATAAGATAGATGATATTAGAAAAGAAATGTCAGCTAAAGGGGTTAGCTATCATCTTCTTACAGCACTTGATGACATAGCCTGGACATTTAATCTCAGAGGAAGTGATGTAGAATTTAATCCAGTCTTTCTTGCTTATGCCCTAATCGGAGAAAAAGAAAGTCTCCTTTTCATTGATGAATCTAAACTTGATGATGAAATAACATCATTGTTGAAGTCTGAAGGCACAACCGTATTACCTTATGATTCCGTCTACACTTATGTGAGGGAGTTGACAATCGGAAAGGTACTTGTGGATCCTAGCCAGGCAAACAGAGACCTCTATGCCAGCATAGGTATCGATATCCTTGCTGATAGAAGCATCCCTAAATGGTTAAAAGCTATAAAAAATGAAACAGAAATTAACTGTATTAAAAACACAATGGCACGAGATGGCGCAGCTCTGGCATATACGTTTTACTGGTTAGAAAAAACACTTGAGACTCGGACAGTGAGTGAATATGAACTTGCACAAAAGTTAATATTCTATAGAAAAAAGCAAGGAAACTATCTAGGAGAAAGCTTCTCAGCCATTGTCGGATACAAAAGCAATGGAGCTATTATACATTATAGACCTGATGAAACCCAGTCTGCAGAAATCCATAACGAAGGAATGCTTCTCGTAGATTCAGGTGGTCAATACACAGATGGAACGACAGATATAACTAGAACTTTATCGCTTTCTATGCCTTCTGAACAAGAAAAGAAACATTTTACCCTTGTACTGCGTGGTAACATAGCCTTATCAAGGGCTATTTTTCCAGCAGGCACTTCTGGAGGCCAGCTAGATGTAATCGCACGACAGTTTCTCTGGCAAGAAAAACTGAATTTTCAGCATGGAACGGGTCACGGCGTAGGATTCTGTCTCAATGTTCATGAACCTCCTCAAGGATTCGCAGGGATACAGACGGAACGAGGGAAGACCGTTATGAAATCAGGTATGCTTACATCTAACGAGCCCGGGTATTATCTAGAAGGAGCGTATGGTATCCGAATTGAAAATCTGGTTATAAGTCGAGAAGAAGGAAATGGCTACCTAGGTTTCGAAACCATAACCTTGTATCCCATGGACTTAAAATTGATCGAAGAATCCATAATTAATAAAAATGAGAAAGCGTGGCTTAACAGATATCATGATAAGGTTTATCGGGCTGTATCACCACACATAATAGATGAAGAAGTTAAATCTTGGTTTAAGATCAAGTGTAGACCATTAAACTAATGCTCCACATAAAGCAATTAAAGACTAGAACTGCAATACAGTATAAGGATAGTTCGTTACTTTCGCGTTTCATATTTTATTGAGAAATCCGCTATTGATACAGGAAACTAAAAAAGAAGAAGAAAATGTACTAGACTCCATCAAGATGAGTAGAGTTATACTTCCTATCTTGCTAGGCCTGGGAGTAGTGGTATGGATGATGTGGAGGCAACTTGACTGGGAAGAGTTCAAGACGATACAATGGACGTCTAAGACTACTTTCTGGCTTTTGATGGCGGGGTTGATGTATCTAATCAGACATGTATTTTATGCATGGAGGCTTCGCGTAATGACCTCAGAAGAATTCACCTGGGGCAAGTCCATGCAATTGATAGTAATCTGGGAATTTGCATCTGCAGTATCACCGACCAGCATAGGTGGGTCAGCTGTAGCGCTTTTTCTTCTTGCTCAGGAAAAAATATCTGGAGCCAAGACGATATCTGTTGTCTTATATTCTATGGTTATTGATACCATCTTCTTTATAGTTTCTCTACCCCTTTTATTTTTTCTAGTAGGTCCTATCATTGTCCGTCCAGGAATGCTTACCATGGGAGACTTAAATGGATTTGCCTATACCTTTATTGCTGTGATATTATTTATGGCAAGTTACGGAGCACTATTTGCTTATGGCTTATTCTGGCGTCCGGACCATTTAAAGAAAATATTGTTGTGGTTCTCGAGGCTTAGATTTCTTAAACGATTCAGAGAAGATTTAGAAAAAACAGCTAATGATGTTGTTATAACTTCTAAAGAAATAAGTTCTAAACCAGCTTCATTTCATATCTATTCCTCTATTGCTACATGGGGAGCATGGATTACAAGATTCTTGGCATTGAATTGCATAATAATCGCATTAATTTCTTCTATACCTCTAGATTTCTACAATCAACTGCTTATCTATGCAAGAGGAGAAGCGATGCATGCCATTACTGCATTTAGTCCTACTCCCGGAGGAGCTGGGATTGCAGAATACCTGTTTGGAGGATTTTTTGCAGATTATATACCTAAGGGAATAGCAACTGTCATTGCACTGATATGGAGAATAATTACTTACTACCCATACCTTGTGCTAGGCGCAATAGTTATACCAGTATGGCTGCGTTCTATTGTCAATAGAAAGCGTACTACAACCCTTTAATAATTAAATGAATAAAATGATGTTAATAAGAGTATTTACTGTTTTAGTCTTCGCTGTTTTATTAAGCAGTTGTGGTGGTGAAGAATGTGTTCAGGATGATTTTGTAGGTTCATGGAAGCTTGAAGATTTCACATGCTCAAGTGTTAATCTATCTCCAGCTCCATTGATCACTTTCAATCCAGGAGGAACAGAAACAAGTGTCAATTTTGCGGGAATAGAATTACCCTTCGAAGGTTGTACATTATTGATTTCTGGATTAGGTGAGTATAAAGCTGAGAATGGAAATATAAGGTTTACTTCCTTCGTTGCTAATTGTGATGCCATCTATGTGAGGATATAACTCACTTATTGATGTAGTCTATTAATTGCATTAATACCTGAAAAAGGTAAACCAATACTAAATATTTTAGCCTCATCCTTCCTTTCTTACTAAGCAATTGCTGAAAGCACTGCATACGGCCTTTAATTGTTTTGCACATTCTCTTTTGCCTTATTAAAGTAAGTATGATAAGAATTATGCTTTCGCAAATTGTGTATTATTGTACATGCGATTCATACTTCTGTTTATCATTGCCTCATCTATCTGCTTTTCTTGTGCAGAAAACATAGAGATTGTAGACCACCCTATTGTTTTTGATGAAGAAAGAAAAATACTTACTAGAGCATACCTTGCAGATCGATATGGAATATATCAAGATGAACCAACCATAATCCCTAAAATGGTAGTGGTTCACTGGACAGCGATTGATAATGTAGAAGCATCCTATCGAGCTTTCGAAAAAAGCCATTTGCCAGGGAGCAGAAAAGAAATTCAGAAAGCAAGCACCCTTAATGTTTCTTCTCACTACTTAATAGATCGCGATGGAACCATCCATCAGCTCATGCCAGATACGATTATGGCTCGACATGTAATCGGCTTGAATCACTGTGCTATAGGAATAGAAAATGTGGGCAACAAGGATACCCACCCTCTGACAGATGCCCAGTTACAATCCAACACTTGGTTGATTGAAAAACTCTACAAAAAATACAATATAAAACATGTTATCGGCCACTATGAATATCTTGATTTTATCGGTCACCCGTTATGGAAAGAAAGGGATGCTTCTTATAGAACTGAAAAGATAGATCCAGGAAAATCATTTATGGCTGATCTCAGAGAAAAAATCTCACATCTTGATATATCGGGATCACCGCGATTGCCTTCAACCATCTCTGAAGATGAAGACACCTTTATATCGTTACTTGAAGGAATATATCCTCAGGTAAAAGAAAATACAATCCGCGAAAAGAGATTTCCTCAGAAAGTGATATTACCCATAATAGAGGAATTAAAAAGCAACGATAGATTTACTATAAGTGAAGTCGGCAGATCCCTAGAAGGAAGACCTATCCAGTTGATATCTATAGGATCTGGAGAAATTTCTATATTGCTGTGGACGCAGATGCACGGCGATGAATCTACAGCTACCATGGCAATCATGGATATTCTCAATATGTTAAACAATGAACCAGATCCTTACCTAGACGAAATCCTAGAGAACGTAACCCTTCATTTTATCCCCATGTTGAATCCAGATGGTGCTGAGATATTCCAGCGTAGAAATGCTGCAGATGTAGATCTAAACAGAGATGCCTTATTGCTCCAGCATCCAGAAACAATGACGCTTAAAAATGTCAGAGATTCACTTAAAGCAGACTGGGGTTTTAACTTGCACGACCAGAGTCCCTATTATGGAGTTGGCAATAGCCCATTCACCGCTTCGATATCATACCTCGCACCTGCCTACAATTATGAAAAAGATGTCAACGATGTAAGAGAAAAATCGATTAAGCTAATAGGAAAAATGAACGAAGTAATGCAACAATATATTCCTAATCAAGTGGGAAGGTACAATGACAGCTTCGAGCCGAGGGCATTCGGTGATAATATGCAGAAGTGGGGAACATCAACCATACTTATTGAATCAGGAGGGTTAAAAAATGATCCCGAAAAACAAGAACTTAGAAGGTTACATTTCATCTCCATTATGCACGCCATCTACAGCATAACGCATGGCACCTATGAAGAAACAAGCCATGATTACTACAACTGGATTCCATACAATAAATCCAATGCCTTCCATCAGGTTTTAATCAACAACGTTTCTATAAATACACTGGGCACAGAACAAGTCATGGATATTGCCATAAGAATAAGGGGCAATCTAGAAGAAGACCGTTATTATACCCAAGCTTATATTTCTGACATAGGTGATCTATCTACATCTTATGCATATGAGATTATAGATGCAAGTCCATATAATGTTACCGTAGGCAAGCCTCTTCGTTCTTCTGTTGTTAGAAATCTTGCTGCACTAAAAAAACTAAATTTCGGTAACCTCGCACAGAGAGGAATTACAGACATTTATGTTACAAGAAAAATCCTTGCACAAGCATCTGAAATTAGTGATTTCAATATTCTACCTATGGTAAAAGATCACCCTGAAATAAATTTAGGACAGAGTCCTTCCATAGTCTTCTGGAAAAACGGCATCGTACACCATGTTGTTGTTAACGGTAAGCTGACAAGTTTTCAATAGATTACTATACCAGCCCCTGGAAGTAAGTTGCGAAGTCTTCTATAGACTTAGAACCTAGATCACCTTCTCCTTGTCGTCTTACTGATACAGTTCCAGACTCCTCTTCCTTCTCACCTATTATCAACATGAAGGGTACTTTCTTTAATTCAGTATCCCTTATTTTTCTTCCGATTGATTCTGTCCTATTGTCTATGAAGCCACGGATATCGTGCTGAGCCAGTTGTGCCTTAACCTTATCAGCATAGTCATTGAATCGATCAGATAGGGGCAATATAGCCATCTGATCTGGAACCAACCACAACGGAAACTTACCTCCAGTATGCTCGATAAGAATACTTATAAATCTCTCCATCGAACCAAATGGTGCTCGGTGAATCATTACTGGTCTATGGGGTGCATTATCTGAACCTATGTATTCCAGTTCGAATCTGTCTGGAAGGTTATAATCAACTTGGATGGTTCCCAACTGCCACGACCTACCGAGCGCGTCCTTAATCATAAAATCTAACTTAGGACCATAGAAGGCCGCTTCACCATACTCTGTAATTGTTTCTAGATCCACCTCTGAACAAGCATCGATAATGGCAGATTCTGCTGCTTCCCAGTTTTCTTTACTTCCTATATACTTCTCTGGATTGTCTGGATCTCTAAGAGAAATCTGAGCTGTAAAATTTTCGAAACCCATCTTATTCATGACGACTGTAGTCAAGTCTAGTACGTTAAGAAATTCATCTTTCAATTGGGCTGGTGTGCAGAAGATATGCGCATCATCTTGAGTAAACCCACGGACTCTAGAAAGGCCGTGTAATTCCCCACTCTGTTCATATCTATATACAGTTCCGAATTCTGCTATCCTCAATGGCAATTCCTTATAAGATCTCGGTCTATGCCCATAGATCTCACAATGGTGAGGGCAGTTCATAGGTTTTAGCAAGTATTCTTCTCCTTCTCGTGGAGTCTTGATCGGTTGGAAACTGTCTTCTCCATACTTATCATAATGGCCTGAAGTGACATATAGGTTTTTATGCCCGATATGTGGTGTAGCTACGAGTTCATATCCTCTTTTTTCTTGTTCTTCTTTTAAGAAGTTCTGCAACCTTTCTCGGAG
>CALIQO010000389.1 GCA_938044055.1 uncultured Saprospiraceae bacterium | reverse complement strand
GCGTGGGAAGGATGGTTCAAACCTTTTTTTAAAACCATTGATGATAATCCAGATGTTGTGAAAGCAATAAGCTATATTAATTGCCACTGGAAGTCACATCGGATGTGGTACGATAATCCGACATTTAAGGATGTGGATGCTAGGCTTCAGATTAATGAATATATCATCGAGAAATGGAATGCAGCAATTGATGAGCGAGACATGATCCTAAAAGGAGATGCTTTTTTAAAGAATATGATTTATTAATAACTTATCGTTTTAAATCTTCCTTGAGCATTCCCATAAAAAAACAGTCTACCACTTTCCACATAACAATCTACTCCGGAGGAGTTTGTGATTGTGATTTTAGAAGAATGGTCTCCGGTGTAACCTGAATTGTTACCTTCTATATTTAGCCCTTTCAGGTTAGAACCAGAAATTGTGATTTCTCCATTTAATTGATTATATAAGTTTCCAGTACTATGAATTCCATGACCATTGGTGTTTAAAATGTTATAGATCCCGTAGTTTACTAGATAGCCTGGAAATTGTATGTTTAGTCCTTCATTGTTTTCATTTAAGAAAAGCATTCCTCCGGACTGGTTAAAAAATCCAGAGTTGTCACATTGAATTCCTATCATACATTTATATATTTCAACATGTCCTTTATCTTTGTTATTCAAGATTATTTCTTGTGTTTCAATTCCGATCTCACAAGAATCAATTTTAATTACCCCATAGTTATCTCCGTATGATTCAAGACCGTGCTGAAATAAACTTATATCGATGATACCGGATTCATTATTTTCTATGTAACCTGCAATTCCTGTTCCTTGACTGATTTCGATACCTCTGACAATTATACTACCACTGTTTGAGATAGTGTCTCCGTCTATAGCACTTGCAACTCCATCGTAGGCTGCAACGATACTCCCATGGTTTTTCATTGAAGATTTTTCAGATAAAATGGTAATGCCGTCATTGCTGGTTATAGATCCGTTATTGATAACTTCACTGATTAGCAAATCTTTTCTATCTAATTCCAAGCACGTTTCATTGTCCATGCATTTCAATGAATTGTTATTAGTCATTATTCCATTAGCGAGAACGATGGCTTGAGTGCAATTGTGAATATTTAACGCTCCATTATTGAATAATTCGCCTTGAATAATATTCAAGCCGATTCCATCCTCTGGTGAATCGATAGTCAACGAAGCGAGATGATCAATACTGAGTTTTCCTGAAAGAATAAGAAAGTTGCACTCAGCCTCAATAGAAGAATTTATGCTTACTCTGTCATCTTTATTGAATATAGCGACACGTTCTGTAGCTACCGGCACTGTTCCTTTACTCCAGTTGGCACCTAATTCCCAGACTCCTACATCTCCGACCCAATAATTAATTTCTTTTATAGCACTATTAACCGTAAATCTGACGGTGTCGGAACAACTTCCTGAATCCTGAGATATTTCAATAAAGAATTCAGTATTACCGACAGCATTAAAATTAGGAAGCCATGTATTGCTGTTGTAGTCGTAAGATCCAGCATTCGTTGTTAAGGTGTTTTCAAGAAAAATGTCAGAAGCAGTAACGTCTAAGGGGAAAAAGGTGTTCTCAAAAATAAGAATGGGTTGACCTTCATATATTGTGTTCTCATAAGGGTTTATCCACATACCTAGATTTAGAATATCTGTATCCTGGAAGGATCCGAGGTTGTCTTCAAGAATGCCGTAATTAATGAAATATTCATCAGCCGCATCATTGAACCCATTATGATTCTGTTGAAAGAATCCGAAATTGCTACACATTCCATTTGTTATGTTGATTTTGTCAAGAAATAAAATTTTACCACACTTCAAGTTAATCAGAGATGCGTTTTCATCACTCATATTTAATCCAGTTGCTAGACTAGAGTTTCTTGCTTTAATAGTTCCAGAATTGCTTAGCTGTCCATTAAGCACTATGCTTTCTTCTTCAGAATTTTCGATCTGTAATAGAGCACCTGGCCCATTGGTGAAAACTTGATCGAATCTTATAAATAGACCTGCCGTGCCGGCGTTATTAATAATGATTGTTCCTTCATTTAAGAAAGGATTGTTCGCTAATTGTAGAGAATTGTGATTGATGCCATACTCTGGTGAGTTGTTGATTATAATGGTCCCGTAATTGGTTACATCACCATATACATCAATATTGCCATCTGTTATAAATAGGGTAGCACCACTTTCTATATTTAAGTCGCCGAGTAACCTTAAATGCTTTATTTCAGTTACAGTTCCGGCAGTTATGATTATATCATCTGCATAATCGGTCAATAATGTATCACCAGGAGCAGGGGCACCTATAGGTATCCAGTTTAAAGGTTCATCCCAGAGGTTATTATTTTGTGTGTTGGTCCATGTTCTTTCGATAGCCTTGATCGGGTTACAAAGAAACAATGTCACGATAAAAAGGAATGCTATCGATATTGCATGTTTATAATTCAACTTCACGTGCTTTTAATGCGAAAAGTATGATTGAATTACATATATGCTTTCACCTGTTTAGGTGAATTGAACTAAATTAAGTAGAAAAGGTCTATGATTAAAAAAAACTATAATATTGTATAATGCCTAAAGCTTAATAAGATGTGAAGTATCATTTACTTAATAAAATCAATACCTGATTCTCCAGTATGGATTCCGCCGGCCTTCTACACTTTCTGCGATAAAGTCCTTTATCTTTTTATCCATTTCAACGGTGTCCACTTTCTTTCCTTTCCATTTTTTAGGTATTGGTAATTTCTCTACAGGAGTTTCTAAATTAACTTCTGTAGCAGTAATAACTGCATCTCCATCATTGATGTCAATTTCTAGTATTATGCCAGGTAATCCACCATAACCTTCTGGTCCTGCAGAAGAAGGAATGGCATCTGTAAACCACGCGTGGATTGTCTGTCCTTTAATGGTATCTTTTGTCTCAGCTTTCATGCAGAGGTAACCAGCTACCTCCTTTATTTCTGTATGGATTTTCCACTTAGTCCTAGGAATCTTATCTTCCACAAGGAAGAGCACTCCCAGTTCTTCTTTGTTATCCTTCAGTGTTTTATCCTTATAATCTCTATAAATGAAATATTCATCTTTTTTCCACGACCATCCTCTTTCAGATGTTTCATCTTCTTCTTTATAAGTGTACAGAGATTTGTTGTCTTTTAGGAAAAGGTCATAGTTTTGGCCTTTATTGTCACTGTTGTTTCCCCATGTAAGCCTGGCTCTATCTGCTTCTTCCGAGGATACGTAAGGCAACTTAGCCATAATAGAAACCCAGTCTGTTTTTCTATTGTATGTTATTACGCCTTCGGTCATTTGCGCAGGAGCGCTACCTATCGCCATGACCATAATCAGGCATGTAAGAATTACTTTCATTTCTATTCTATTTTTAATTTTTAAAACCATCCGTTCCTTCTTGTGTCAGACTGCATTCCTCGGATATTGTATGTCATGGTTACCATAAGATGTCTTCCTAGGTTAGAAGTTATCGTCTGACTCACACCGATGCCTGAAGCGCCCTGGTAGAACCCGACATTTCTATCTAGTGCATCATATATCGAAAGTCTTACTTCAAGCTTGTTTTCTGGAAGAAACCTTCTGTATAAGGATGCATTAAGAATAGGGATAGACCTGTCTTCATTGAATCGATCGTTAGAATATTGGTTAAAATTATAACTAGAGTTCATGAAGAATCCAGCCAGCAGTTTAGCATTTGCTTCAATTCCTAGAGATGTATTCTTAGTAGTCTGATCTTGAGATGGATTGAGGTCGTATTTGGTATTAGAAACACCATATCGACCATTGATATAGAGCGTGTAATGGGTAGAAGGTGTTATGTTGAGCTGCATAAATGGATTGATTCCTACAGATCGTGTATTGTTATCTACACCATTTACAACACTTGGCCGATTATTAACATTGACGCTCATATTCGTTCTTACCGTAACTCTGTTTTTCTTAATGGGAAAGCTAAGTCCTCCTGAAATCCACATTCTGTTTCCGCCTTCCGCATTGATGGGTTTAACCCTTGTAACCAAGTTCTCATCTACCGTTTCTTCGGTAGAGAACTGATTGGAAAAGATGGATAAGTTACCATTAAAGTTTATCCTGATTCCAGAAAGAGGGTAGTTCTTACTCATATAGCCCGTAATATTATGTTGGACTTCTGGCGTAAGAGCAGCATTTCCTTCTCTGATATAGAGTGGGTTTATATTGTCAACTAGAGGTTGCAAATCTTGTATACTAGGTTCAGAAACTTGTCGGACATATCCGAGGTCCACATAGGCGTTTCTAGCTGGTGCAAAATTTATGGATACTCTAGGGATGAAATTGTTGAATTTCTTATCTACGACACCACTAATTCCGCCTTCTTCCATCGATGCGAACGTTCCTTGTAGATCGAATGATTGATACGCAAGGCCTGTGGACAAGTTTATCCCATTATGCGAATAACGTAGAAGTGCTCCGATCCGATTAGAACCAATGGTGTTTTCATATTCTCGACTGAGGAATTCATTAATCGATCGTGCTTCATTCTGAAGTTCTGTAACCAATCGATTTCCATCTTCAACCCTGTTCCTATAATTAAAGAAAGTCTGGAAGAAGAATTTTTTAGAAAGGGGTTCTACGAAAAGCGCATTGACTTTAAAGACTTGCTTATCTGCAACATCTACGTTTTCTTGATTGATGGCCATGCGTGTAGAAATCTCTCCTCCGGTATCGAAGAAATTAGTAGAAGAGTTCTGTTGCCAGTCTGTATTTAGATTGGTCGTGAGGTAAGAAGCATTCAGCCCCATTCTTCTTCCTTTCTTCATGAATTTTTTTCTCAATAATATCAAACCATTCATCAGAGAACCGTCCGTGCGGGTATCGTTGTTATAATCACTCTGACTGGTAAGCACATTGTCACGAGATAAAGAGACGGCATTGTCATAGATGTTTCTCTGATCTATAATTGCACCATTGAATTCTACTTTTATGGTATGCAGAGAATCCAATTCTTTTTCGAAATCAACCTCCATACGGTGGCCTTTAGAAACATTGTCTCGGAGGCTTTCGCTGGTTGAGTTCTGAGTGAAATCTTCGTAAAACTTATCGTTGACACTGGAGCTAGGGGAGGCAAGCCCAGCTTGGTTGTAATAGTATACTGTGCTTAACTTGGTTTTATTGTGGTCATAATTGAAGTTAAGGCCACCATTGTAGTTTTCTGGAAAACCACTATTCTGTCTTCCAGAAAAGAATACCGATTGGATACTCTGCTCTATGGAATTTCCTCCTCCTCCGAAAGAGATAAACATCCTGCCGCCAGAACCAAATCCATAATCTGTTCCGTCTGAAAAGTTAAAAGATTGAGATCCCATGAAATCTTGATAATCGTTCCATGACAATCCGTTTCTACCAGTGTTGTTTCCTACACCTACGATACTGAATTGTATTTTGTTGTTAAACCTATTGAAGTTACCCTTGAGTTCTGCCCGATTGGAGTTGTCTAATCCTTCCTTGGTTCCTGCTCCGGCTATGATTTTTCCAAAACCACCACTTTTGAAAGCATCTTTCAATTCCAGATTCATGGTCTTATCTTGAGATTCTCCAGTCTTGCCCGTAATTTCTTCTTCTTCTGTCTTGGTATCGAATACCTGGACTTTAGAAATTCCTTCTGCTGGTAGATTTTTAGTTGCGGCTTTAGGATCTGACCCGAAGAAAGATTTTCCGTCAACAGTGACTCTATTTACTGCTTTTCCATCTGAATTGATTTCTCCATCGGCTCCTACTTCTATTCCGGGAAGTTTCCTCAGTAGATCTTCTACCGTAGAACCCTCTGGAACTTTAAAAGTAGTGGCATCATACTCTATGGTGTCACCTCTCATTTTTATAGGTGCTTTAGCAGCTTTGATAACAATCTCCATGAGCTCCTTGCCGATTTCAGTCATTTTTAGAATGCCTAGTTTAATGTCCTTCCCATCTGGTGATGAAGCATCTACTTCTAAGGGTATGTATCCTATATATGTACTACGGATCAAGTAATTCCCTGCAGGAATATCTTTTATTTTAAATGATCCATCCAGTTCTGTTCTGGTATAATCTACCATTGTAGAATCTACCTTATCTAAGAGTAGAACGGTTGAGTAAATAAGTGGATTTCCTAAAGTATCTTCTACAATTCCTTCAACGGAATAAGTGGTTTTCTGCCCGTATGACAGCAATGTCATGAACAGGAAGAGTAAGGTGGTGGCTACTCGCATTGTTTCAATTTTTATTCGGTTACTATAGTGTAACGTATTGTTTAGTTGTTTCGTATTGGATTTTCGAAGTTTTTATTGCTCAAGAGGTTATATATATTTGTAATTAAGATGATCACTTGTACAAAAAAGTTGTAGTAAGTTCCATTTTTCGTAAATGTTATTGTAACTGTACAATTTATATGGAGACAATTACTTTGTATTTAGTATGGTTAAGAATGTGATTTTCTCTTAGCTTAATGTAGGCTTCCCATGAAATTGAACTGAGGGATATCTTCTGTACTTTCCTATAAAGAGCTACTACTTAAACAAAAAATCAATATGATTAAAGGACTTTATGAAACACACTTGTTCGTTGAGGATCTTGAACGATCGGTTGAGTTTTATTCTAATACACTCGGATTGAAACAATGTCGTTTTGGAGCAGAAAGGAGGACTGCATTTTTCTGGATTGGG
>CALIQO010000388.1 GCA_938044055.1 uncultured Saprospiraceae bacterium | reverse complement strand
CCTCTCTGAATATTCTTCCATCTTCTAGAAGATGATGTATCGTAACAGCTCCAGTGAATCCACCTCCATTTCCGAAGGTTATATATCGCTGGGTAGGGCTACTTATGTCAAATGGTTTAGGGCTGCCACAAGAAATTAAGGTCATTAGGGGCAGTAAGATGTACAAGTAACGCATATAGGTGACTCTTAATTATAGCAATATTGCTCAACTACAATATTAATTAATAATATCATTCTGAATGGTAATATGAACAACAAGAATCGCTGGCATGACCATCAATTTCAACTCTTATAACGGCAATAAAGAGGTGATAAATTCAAGATTCTAGTTATTTATCCGTCAATTCTTCAATTTTTAACACAAGGCTAACAGCCTGGCACACTATTTTCTGCGTCTTATAGTTATATTTATAACTGTTACACTTAAAAAAAATAAACATGAAAAAGATATTATTTTCTTTAGTTATATTCCTAGGCTTCGGAATTAGTGCTCAAGCTCAGAAAGCTTGTTGTAAAAAAGGCGATTCTGCTACTGCTAAGGAATGTGCTACTAAGACAGATAAAACTACTAAAGTCGCTTCTTATTATATGGAAGCAGATAAGTTAGCTGAAGCAGATCCTGCTATACAGAAAAGAGTATGTGCCGATACAGGTGCAATCGGATATTTCCACAAAAGCAAGTGTGAGAAGTCTGGAAAGATTACTTTCGAAGAAGTAGAGTTTAATACTGATAAGAAAGAATTCACAAGAGTTGCTTCCGCATCTATGGAAAAAGAAATAGAAGTTGAAGCGGCTAAGGTTGATGCGATCAATGCGAAATCAACGACAGCGAAGAAAGCTTGTTGCTCAGATAAGAGCAAGGCTGAATGCAAGAAAAAGGAAGGAAGTAAATAGCCCTCTTTTCAAAGAATATAATGAATGCCTGTAGGATTATGTCCTACAGGCATTTTTTTTTTGAGATAAATAGGAGTTGTATAACTATCTTCATAGGATAGATTATTTAATAATGTCGATGGCTTTATGATTGAATCTAAAAGTGTTTCCATAATAGTAAAAGGTAGGGTTCAGGGTGTTGCGTATAGGTACTATACACAGATGAAAGCGACAGAATTGAACCTGGATGGATCGGTAAAGAATAGAATGGACGGGACTGTCTATATATGTGCCAGCGGTCATGCTGAACCGATTAGCCAACTTATAAAGTGGTGTAATCAAGGATCACCCGCATCTGAAGTTGTGGAGGTTGTGGTTGAAGAATTGCCCTTATATGAAATTAAATCCACTGGATTTACCGTTATAAGATAACAGACCAGTATCTATGGATACAACAGACAATGCCTTACATCGTATAGATAGTTACAATCGTTTTATCTATAATCAACAACAGCTTATGTTGTACATAGGTGCTTGCCTAGGTATTGTTACTTGTGCTCTATTTTACATATCTGATCATCCACATTATCTATATGTAAGTTCAGGATTGGCTGTAGTAAGCATGATATGGACACTGCGATATGGAGGGAGCTTGTTGCTTAAAAAAGGGACATTATCAGCTAATAAGGAGACTGTTCTACACGAGATTCCTAAGATTTCAAGTGCATTACGTCAAGGCAAGCACTTCATCGGTGCGTTGCTTGTTGTATTGGTTCTAGCTTCTATAGGCGTTGTACTAGGAGGCATAGACAGAACCATACTTGCTTGTCTGATTCCGTGGATATTGTTCGCTACTGTTGAATTCATATTGATTCTAGTCCATAATTTTAGACTAGGACTGCTGAATCAAGAGATATTTCCAGAACGTAGTCGATATAGTTAATATAGCTATGCCTTATATTCTTATCCACAATCCACATCTAGTTGGGTACTTATTATGATAAAGATCTAAGGTGGTTTTATTTCCTAGAATTATGAGAAGTAGAGTAAGAGAGTAGGGATAAGTAGTCGATAGCTTATCTTTTCAGAAGATACATGAAAGTATACTAAGGTGGGTATATAGAGTATATTCGATAAATTCAGAGAATATGTGAATAATTACATATTAAACATATTCATAATATGTAAACTACACATTTAAAATAATATATACTTTAAAAAATTTCTTAATGTGTTAATTATTCTTCTATATTAGCGTGACGATTAGAGAAAACTACATTACAGATGCAAGCTGAATTTCCCAAAGTTCAGTTTACAACTAACCAAAAATCGATGGCGAAGAAGAAGAAAAGTGGGGCGAAGTCTGCCCCTAAGGCAAGGTTGAATTTTTCAGATGAGCGGTGGCCAAAGTTAGGGGGCGTATTATGCCTTCTCGCAGCGCTTTACCTCAGTATAGCTTTTATATCCTATTTCTATACATGGAAAGCAGATCAAGATACTGTACTGGCATTCTCATGGGACGTATTGTTTCAAGGAGACTTAAGTGTTTCTAATTGGCTAGGTAGATTAGGCGCTTTATTGTCCAATGCCTTTTTCTACTGGGGATTCGGACTTCCTTCAATTGTCTTTATCTTTATATTGATCAAGCTAGGCATAGCCTTATTAAGAAAACATCCTATCAAGCCAGTCTTACTGGCAAGTAGATACGCCATTATATTCATGGCCTTCTTTTCGCTTGCATTAGAATTCTTTCTAAGAGGAAGTGAATTCACATGGGGAGGTGCATTTGGCGAAAGCACATGCTTCTGGCTCACGAATTTTGTAGGACAAGTAGGACTATTCTTCCTATTACTATTCAGTGTATTGTTCTTTATAGTATGGCAGTTCAATCCCAACCTAGAATCCGTACTGCAATACGCAGATCTACCGGGTGGCAAATTTTCAATCAATGATATAGTTAAAAAATATACGGCATCAGTAACACAACCTTCTAGGAGGAAATCTACTGAACCAAGAGATAGAAAAGAAGAAAAAGAGAATTCTTATACCGCTTTAAGGCCCTCTGGTGATAAGCCAGAACGAGCCATTCCAAAATCCGATGATGGTGTTCAGGAGACTTCTGGTCTCGACCTGAAGCTCCCTGAATCATTGTCGACAAGAAGAAAGAAACGACCTAAGTATGATCCTTCAAGTCTAGAAATGGAAGTAGCAGCTCCTATACTGGACAATCCTGTAGTACCCACATCACCCACACAGAATGAAACTGACTCTGTAGATGTCATTCAGGAAAAAGGATCTGAAAATAAAGGAGAAGGTGTTCCTTTCCTTACCATCTCTGCAGATGACGTACCGTCTTCTTCTATTGCTACCAAGGATCAGCCAGCGCTACAGAATGAACAGAATTTCAATGAACCTTATGATCCTAAGTTGGACTTGTCTAACTATAAGGAACCTAGTCTGGAATTCTTGGAAGAGTATGCTGACCAGAAATTTGAAATAGATAGAAGCGAACTTGAGGCTAATAAGGATCAGATCATTGAGACCTTACTCAATTATAAAATTGAGATTACGAAGATCCGTGCGACCATCGGGCCTACCGTTACTCTATATGAGATCGTTCCTGCTCATGGTGTGAATATCAGTAAGATTAAGAATCTAGAAGACGATATAGCTCTATCTCTTGCT
>CALIQO010000387.1 GCA_938044055.1 uncultured Saprospiraceae bacterium | reverse complement strand
TAATCATAAGCTATGTGAAATAATGCATCTCCATGATTGACAACGGACGCGTTGTTGTGACCTATTATATAACCTGCGGTTTTAGCAGAAACGGATACCGATTTTAAACCAAATGGATCTTTAATTGATCCGATGATTTCTCCTTTTTCAACTTCTTGCCCAGAACTTTTACTCCAGAGAAAAATACCAGAATAGGGCGCCCGTAACCAATTGGTTTTTCTGACGAAAATAGGCGTATTTTTCTTTTCTGATCCATCATCAGGTAACATAGACAATCGCTGCATAACACGCTCTATTCCCTCTCGTGCTTCACGTATAGAAAAACCATCAAGACGGACAGATTCTCCCCCTTCATAGACGATTACAGGAATTCCTAGATCGTACGTGATTCTTCGGAATGAATTCCTAATCATTGCCTTCTCAATAATAAACGGAGCACGAAATGCTTTCGCTAGAGCTGCTGCTTGAACATCCCTAGAAGTGAACCTTACTTGCGGATAGTTGTACCTGCTCGCACCGCCTGTATGACAATCGATCGCGAAATCAACATGAGGCAAAAATTTCTTAGTTATGACTCGGGCTACTCTCGAAGCAAGTGATCCTCTAGTGTTTCCTGGAAAACTGCGATTAACATCTTTTCCATCTGGAACATCTCTACTGAAATTTATAAACCCAAATACGTTGAGCAGTGGAATGATTATTACACTTCCTTTTTCTAACTTGTTAACCGATCCAGATTCTATAACCCTTCTTAAGGTTTCTACTCCATTGATTTCATCACCATGGACGCCACCGAGTAGAAGTAATGTGGGGCCAGGATTTTTACTTCGGTAGATGTGGGCTGTTATGAATATTCTGGTATCAGAAGGAAGGCGTCCTACACCTATACGTACTGTAGATTGCTCTCCTAACGCAATGTTATGATTATCTATTGATATGTCTTCTTTCCACGCTTCTTCGTTTCTTCTTCCCCTTATTTCCATGGATTGTTTTTTTGCTTTGTTGCAAAGTCTATGATTTTACCAGCAATATCGTTTCCAGTAGTCGTTTCTATACCTTCAAGCCCTGGAGACGCATTAACCTCAAGAATTAATGGCCCACGTTCTGATTGTAACATATCGACACCTGCAATATTTAACCCCAGAATTTTAGTTGCTTTTAAAGCTATTTCTGCTTCAAGGCCGGATAAACTTACTACGGAAGAAGAGGCTCCTCTATGGAGATTGGACCTAAACTCTCCTTCTTTGGCTTGTCTTTTCATTACCCCTACAATTTCATCACCCACTATAAATACCCTGATATCGGCGCCCTTAGCTTCTTCTATATACTCTTGCAGCATGATTTTCTGCTTCGCTTTATAGAAAGCTTCCATGATGGATTCTGCATTGGACTTACTTTCTGCAAGAATTACACCTAGACCATGGGTTCCATTTATTAACTTAATAATGGCAGGCAAGTCACCGATGCGATCGAGCATCTCATTGATAGAAAAATAATTGTTAGAAACCAGAGACTTAGGAACCCCTAATCCTTCTGCTGCCAGCAATTGTAGACAGCTCAATTTATCTCTTGCTCTCAATAAAGGTTCTGCACTAAGCGTAGATGTTACCCCCATGGATTCGAACTGTCTGATGACAGAAGCTCCATAACTGGTAGCAGAGGAACCTATCCTAGGGATAATAATATCTATATTCTTGATGAGCTGACCCTGATAGAATACTTGTGGCTTTCCTGTTTCAATGCTTATGTCGCATTGCATGTGATCAAGGACCCTTACATAATGCTGTTTTCTACGACCTGCTCTTACCAGACTAGCAGTACTATATAGGGAGGGGTTTCGAGACAGTATAGCAATGTTCATAATTACACGTTTCTTATCTATTTCGACGTAGATGCAATATATCCAATCAAGAATAATTTTTTCAATCAGAACAGTTATTTTATTGTCATTAAGCTATCGGAAGCGAGAAACTACATGTCATACAATTGTCGTATGTTTAGTCATATAATAAAAAAGCAATATGTCCCAGATAATAAAAAATGATAAACGAACCATAAATGGATGGGCCATATTTGACTGGGCTAATTCAGCATATGCCTTGGTTATTTCTACGGCGATATTCCCAGTTTACTTTATTGAGTACACTTCGCCACAAGTGGAAATTCTAGGATTTACTACTTCTAATACAGCATTGTATTCTTTTTCAGTAGCATTTGCTTATGTCTTGATTGCTATGTTATCCCCACTTTTATCAGGTATTGCAGATTATAGCGGAAGAAAAAAAATCTTCTTACAACTGTTTACCATTTTAGGATCTCTATCGTGTATGTGTCTTTATTTCTTTCAAGGTCCTGAAGACATGTGGATAGGTACAATATGTTTTGTGCTGGCTACCTTAGGATTCGCTGGAGGTATCGTGTTCTATAATGCCTACCTTCCTTCCATTGTAACAGAAGATCGATATGATCAAGTAAGTGCTAAGGGATTCGCCTATGGATACGTAGGTAGTGTTATTCTACTTGTTATTATTCTTGTAATGATTCAGAAGCCAGAGATGTTTGGAATCAGTGACCCACAATACCCAGCAAGATTGGGTTTTCTTATGGTAGGTGTCTGGTGGCTGGGATTCGCGCAGATAACTTTTAAGAGATTGCCAGATGATTCTTCTACGCCCATAGGTTCAGATTTATTTAAAAAAGGATTTCAAGAGATATGGAAGGTATTTAAGCGACTGGGAGGACAACCTGCACTTAAAAAGTTTTTACTTGCTTTTTTCTGTTACAGTGCAGGTGTACAGACCATTATCTATGTTGCTACTGTATTCGCTAAGACGGAATTGAATTTTGAATCATCAGAATTAATCCTATTGGTATTG
>CALIQO010000386.1 GCA_938044055.1 uncultured Saprospiraceae bacterium | reverse complement strand
CCTTCCTGAAGACAAAGGAATAAAAGGATACTTAACAGTTAATACACCTATCATTAAGATAGAAGCTAAAACTCAGTTTGGAGTTCAAGTAGATGATGAGGGACCATTCCCATATTTTTTCATGCAATTTATAGGTAAAATTGCTTCAGGTATTGATGTAGGTAATTATACACCTATAGGATCGATAGGTGTTTCGTTTTATGGTTTAGGTATGGGAATCTATCTCAATATGGGTTACCAATCTCCTGCACTTGCTGATGTCAATGCTGAGGTGGATGCATCTCCTACTTCAGATGCTCCTGCAGGAACTGGCCCAGTAGAAGATCCTGGCAAGTCAGATCCATGTAGTTTTGATTTTCCAGGTGTATTTATTGAGCGAGGGAATTTCAGATTAGAAGGAATCTTAGTGGTAGGTCTTACAACCAATCCGACTCCATTTAATATGGATGCAAAATTCGGAATAAACCTAGACCTTGATGCATCTGCATTTTCTGTTTCTATAGACCTCGAAACGAAAGGGTACTTTATGGCAGATGTGATGGGAGAAAGAGAATCCATGTCACCGGCTTGGTTTATCGGGGCTATGCAGCTAGGCATAAAATTTAGCGATAACCCCAGTAGTGATTTTCCAGATGTAGACTTATGGTTCAATGCTGGATTAAATGTATATGTGCAGGTCCCTCCTCCTGGTTATGGCTTACCCGTATTGATAAAAGGAGACAGTCAGAAAGAATCACCGTTTCCTAATCTTGCTGCAAGAGCACAGATTATGATATCTACCGATAGAGGCATATATTTTCACATAGGTTCTCCGGAAGAACCTGCCGTAGTTGCCATGACATTGGGAGACATATTCGATGTGAGAGGAGAATTGTATATGATGATGGGAGAAGGCGTTCCGACATCCTTGCCTCCCTTGCCCGATCCGATTCCAGATCTACTAAGCAATATTTCATCCAGTGATGAAGCAACTATGGCAGATGCTAATCTTGCTACGTCATCTGCCAGACAGCGTACAGGCCCGAGTGTTAACTATATGCCAGGTGGTACGGGTGTAGGTTTTGCTTATGGCGAGAAGTATAGTATAGATATCGGGATTGAAAGCAGTATCCTTACTGCTACTCTTGATGCTGTTGTTGGCTTTGACGCTAATTTGTCCCAATTCGATGATTTCTGTAATGGAAAATTGATGGGTGCAGCGGGTTGGTATGCCATGGGACAAGCCTTTGCAGGAATCCAGGGAGAGCTGAGTATTGTAGATGTTCTCTTCGGATCAGATCAAGTAATTCCGATTCTAGATTTAGGAGCCGTTCTTGTGGTAACCGCAGGTAGCCCTAATCCTACTTATATTGATGGAACGGCAGGTGTATATCTAGATGTATTCGGAGGAATGATAACAGGGAGAAAAAACTTTGCTGTATCAGTCGGAGAAGTTTGCATCCCAGAATCAATCAACGACCCTTTCTCAGCGGGTAACTTTATTGCCTATAGCAACCCTTCTGATGGAAGTAATGATGTGAATCCATTCGTCAATGCAGAAGTAGGTTTCCATCTTGAAATGAATAAGTCATTTAACTTCAGAAAAACCAACGATGATGGAAGTATGGGAGCAGAGATAACATTGACTCCTTACCTGTCTGAGTTGTACTTAAAAAGAGGGAATACAACAATCAATTGTGATCCATCATGGAATTACAACCAGACTGTATGTAAGTGTAACAATGAATTACTAGCGCCTAATACTTCCTATGAAATTCACGCTGTGATGAAAGTACAAGGAGATTCCTATGAAGAATCACTAGTAGCTGACTTTACTACAGGAGGTATGCCTGAAAACATACCCACAGAAGAAATACTATCCTCTTCTCCACTAGATCGTCAGAGGTATTTTATGAAAGATGAAGTGCCTCCCTATATAAAATTCAAGAGAGACTTAAAAGCATTTTTCCCTCTGGGACAGATGTTTGATCTAGGAGATGGAGGAACATCGTATCAGAATAAATACTACTTATCAATATCGGAAGTTAATGGTCCTGAAGTACAGCGATTCAATATCAATGAAAAGTTGTTGCAACCATCTATAACCATTATACACTTCAATCAAGAAGCATGGAATGTACAACCAGCTAAGGTGTATAAAGCTTCTATCATCAAGAAAGAAAGCTCAGGACTTGCAGCAGCATTAAGTCAGGTAGCGATATCGGATTTCAATAACCTAAGTACAACTTATGTCAATGGAATGCGAGATTCTATTTCCATGAATTCACAACTGGATCAAGAAGGAGGATCTAATCTTCAAGCCGGAGAGAAAGAGGTTTATGCATGGTACTTTAAAACAAGTGAATTCAATACCCTGGAAGATAAAATCAATGCCGGAGAAGGTGTTTTTGAAAACGGATATTTTTATGTAGAAGTTACGGAGCCTTTCGATCAATATGACATCTATGGTACACAAGAACTAGATCCGATTGTAAAGGTTAACCACAGGTACAATACGGCCCCATATGACGCGATCATTTCAGATTACCTTTCTTCTATACTTGATCTTCGGTCGGAAGTAAATGGCAGTGATTGGAGTGAGGTAAGTGGATCGGCTATTGCTAAAAATTCACAATTTACACATTCAACCTATACCTTAAAGAATGCCTCTTCAGTCAAGTTAAGAAAAAAGGCTTCTGGTACCAATACTTCCTTTTATAGAAATAT
>CALIQO010000385.1 GCA_938044055.1 uncultured Saprospiraceae bacterium | reverse complement strand
AATAGACCTTATGCAGAACGATTGATTTATCGGAACGTGGAAGATGATCTCATAAATGCGTCGTTCCAGCATTCTTACTATCGGAATCGACAGAAAGCCATTCTTGAAATAGATTTAGACGCTTCAGTTAAGGAGGCGGATCTCTCGGTGTCTATAACAGATAAGTTCCAGACTTACGATAAGAAAAGTGAAGAGGACATCACAGGATACTTGATGATTAATAGTGATTTAGAAAATCATATAGCTCATTCTGCAGCTGTAATGGCCGGAGATCGGAGAAGCAATTATTACCTCGATATTGAACTCATGACTAAGGGGTGGAGAAGGTTTTCATGGCCATCCATACTAGATGAAAAAGATGTTGACATCAATTATCCTCCTAAGCGAGGTTTCGATATTTCTGGTTTCGTGCAGACCAAGAAGGAAGTCCCACTTATCATAACCATTATGGGAGAAAGACAAGAAGTATTATCTGCAGTTACAGATAAAGATGGATCCTTCTATCTCCAAGATTTAGAATTGTATGATTCTACAACTGTATTGTTTCAGCCTTCTTCAGATAAAAAGGATAAAGTAAAAAAAGGGAAGAAGCAAGAAATAAGAATATCTCCAGAGGATAAACCACGACTCGACTTACCGCGAAAAATGAATAGTAGATTCATCTTAGATGAAGAAGAGATCTTTTTAATGGGGAGAGAAAGAGAAAGACTAGATAGTTTTTATGCTACTTCATTTTCAATTGATCTTGATGAGGTTATGATTAAATCCAATAGGATTACTGAGGAAAAGAAATTAAGAAAAGAAAAGGGAATGTTATATTCTGAACCGGACAGCAGACTTAAGTTGGACTCTCTAGGTACAATCCCTGCTTATTATTCAATCTTTCAGATTTTAAGGACAAGGGTGCCAGGAATTGAGGTTAGAGGTTCTGCAGCTGAAGGCACACAACAAGTAATAATGAGAGGACTCAGCAGTATAAATCTTCCTGGACCCGCCTTGGTTTTGCTTGACGGTTTTAAAGTCAGTAGTGTAACGGCTAATTCTCTAACCGCAGACCAGATCGATTTTATTGATGTACTGAAAGGCCTTTCTAAAACGGCAGTCTATGGGGAAGAAGGAGCTAATGGTGTTATAGCAGTATATACGAAACAGGGTCGAGGTGGCAGAGCCAAAACCAGAAAAGTTGAGGGCTTGTTTTCTATCGATCACCCAGGCTTCTATAGAGCTAGAGAATTTTACTCACCCGATTATTCTATCCCCAATGCACTTCATAAGAAGCCCGATTATAGGAGTACAGTTCTATGGAATCCTACACTGTCCTATTCAGGAGAAAAACTTATTGTGGAGTTTTATACTACAGATCGCAATACGATTCTTCAAGCAGATATACAAGGCATAAGTAAAGAGGGCAAGCCCTTATCTATACTTACAGAAATAGAAGTAAAAGAAGAGTAGCTACAGCTTTATAAAATAAGGGGCATTTACCAATTCTGCCTTTTCAGCAGTCTTCAAGGCATAATTGAATCCACTATATGCACCATAGGATCCGACAGCTCCATCTTTATTGACAGCTAAGAAGCAGACTTGTATGTCATCCATGTTTTTGTTTCGGTCCTTAATCCTCTGAACAACCTCCTTGCAAGCTTCTTCAGGAGACTTTCCGTTACGCATCAATTCAACAACAATAGAGCAACCTGCAGCCTTAATTATTTCTTCACCCAAGCCTGTGGCTACTGCGCCTCCTATCATATTATCTACATATAATCCGGCACCGATAATAGGAGAATCGCCTACTCTGCCAGGAAGTTTATATGCAAGACCACTTGTGGTACAAGCACCCGCTATATCTCCTGAGGAGTCTATGGATAGCATTCCTATGGTGTCGTGATTTTCAATGTTTATTACGGGCTTATATTCTGATGTTTCAAGCCACTTCTTATAAGCTTTCTTAGAAGCTTCCGTGTGCAGATCTATTTTCTGGAATCCCTGCCTTTCGGCAAATAATTCAGCACCCGATCCCACAATCATTACATGAGGTGTATCATCCATGACTTTTCTAGCTATGGATATAGGGTGTTCATAATTCTGGACATAAGCTACAGCCCCACAATTGCCATTGTGATCCATTATGCAAGCATCCAAGGTAATCCTTCCTTCTCTATCCGGTAAACCTCCGATTCCTACACTTAAATTTTTCTTGTCTGACTCGGTTATACGTACACCAGCCTCTACTGCATCAATCGATTTTCCACCACTTGCAAGTATGTCCCATGCACCTTCATTGGCTGCAAGTCCAGCATCCCATGTAGAAACCACTAAAGGCATGCTATAAATGGCGGATGTTGATTTTTCAGAGGTAGTATTTTGACCCTTGCACGATTGATTTAAAGTAATAGCACCTAATCCTAGAGCACTATTCCGCAAGAAGGTTCTTCGTTTATGCATGATAATTCTATTTAAAATGAAAGATAATAGAATATTTATACATGCAATGCTTTATAATATATGGTCATATGTTACTAGTAAGTAGGATTTAATCCTAGCTTTGCACCTTCAAATTGAAAAGAACTATGGAATCCATAAGAAATATTGCGATTATAGCGCACGTAGATCACGGAAAAACGACACTCGTAGATAAGATTATCGATGAGTGCCAAGTTCTCGATGAGAGAAAAGAAAGATCAGAACTTTTATTGGACAACAATGAACTTGAAAGAGAAAGAGGAATTACCATTCTTTCTAAGAATGTGTCAGCCTACTATCAAGGGGTTAAGATCAATATAATTGATACACCTGGTCACGCAGATTTTGGTGGAGAGGTAGAACGTGTCCTGAGGATGGCAGATGGCGTTTTATTGCTTGTAGATGCCTTCGAAGGAGCTATGCCACAGACTCGATTCGTACTAGGTAAGGCCATAGAACTTGGTCTTAAGCCGATTGTCGTTGTTAATAAAGTAGATAAAGAAAACTGTACAC
>CALIQO010000384.1 GCA_938044055.1 uncultured Saprospiraceae bacterium | reverse complement strand
ATCAAGATGCCAATCACTCAAAATAATCACAAATTTTAAATGAAGAAACTGTCCATTTTGTTTTTCACTTTTTATGCCTTTATCGCTCAAGGGCAAATAAGTAATTCCGACTCCCTATTCTTAGAATTAGAAACCCAGGATAGCATATTCTTTGAAAGAGGATTTAACAACTGCGATATAGAGTATTTGCGCAAGCATCTAACTGCTGATCTTAAATTCTATCACGATCAAAGTGGTTTTCAAGATAGAAGAATCTTCTTCGAAAACACTCAGAAATATATCTGTAACGGTAATCCTAAAAAACCTATCCGTAAACTGAAAGATGGAAGTCTTGAAGTTTTTCCTCTTTATAACAATGGAGAATTATATGGTGCAATCCAGCACGGTATACATCATTTCTATCTCCGAGAAGAAGGAAAAGAAGACTTGTACACAAGCACAGCTAAATTTACGACCGTATGGATTAAGGAAGATGGTCTATGGAAGATGAGTAATGTGCTCAGCTATGACCATCATAATGCACAATCCGATCATTAAATATATTTCTGCTTCCATATATTGTGTGATAAATTATATTACAGCATATGGTTGACTACAGCCCTTTACTTGAAAACATCAATCGTTATGTAAGCCTAACTGGAGAAGAAGCTACAGAACTTACCAACATAGTTTCTACTTCTAAGGTAAAACGGAAACAATTTATCATACAGCCAGGATTCGTATGTCAGAACAGAAGCTATATTGTTAAAGGAGCTTTTCGTGTATTCTATATAGGAAATGATGGAAAGGAACACACAGTAAGCATAGGCGTCGAAGATTGGTTTGTTACTGATTTTTACAGTTATATAAACCAAGTTCCAGCCTTAAATTATGCCGAAGCGCTAGAAGACTCTGTTATTTTTCAGATGAATTATAACGATATAGAACCCTTATGTAAGAAAATCCATGCCATAAGTGAATATTTTAGGTTAACAACGGAGAAGGCATTTGCATTTTCGAGACGAAGGGTTATCTCTAGCATAAGTAAGACGGCTGAAGAAAGGTATGAAGAATACTTAGCGTCCTACCCTCATATCGTACAGCGAATTCCTCAATATGTTCTTGCTTCTTACCTCGGTATCTCACCAGAATTTCTTAGTAAAATCCGTAAGAGAAAAGCCTCTAAATCTTGAACCAGTTCAACGTTACTTCTTAATCTAGTTCATTTTATTTAAGAATTATTCTTAGGAAATTTGTGGAACATTTTATCCGTTGAGTTTTGCACTATATGAGAATATTCTGTTGTAAATGAAAACACCTTTTATCTATGGTTTTATTCTACATAAGAGTGTAGTAGTCGATGATATAGAAAGCAATGAATCCATATTGAAGGGTAATAAATTATCAATTAAAAAATCTAATAAATAGGAACAATGAAAAATAAAGTATGGTTTATTACTGGCGTATCAAGTGGGCTAGGGATGGCACTTGCACAAGTGGTTATAGCCGCAGAAGGTTATGTTATCGGAACTTTCAGAAAGAAAGAGCAGGTAGAGGCATTCAATAATAAATACGGACATAAAGCCATGGGCATCCTCTTAGACATAACTGACATGGATGGTATAAAAAATCAAGTGGCCTCAGTGTATTCCAAAACAGGCAAAATAGATTTCCTAGCTAACAATGCTGGTATCGGAATGGTCGGGGCAATCGAAGAAACTTCTTTAGAAGAAGCAAGGCGAGTATTTGAGCCTAATTTTTTCGGAACACTTCGTCTCACCCAGACCATTCTGCCATTAATGCGGGCACAAAAAAGTGGCCATATAGTCCAAGTTTCATCTCATGCTGGGGTTAAGGCATTTGCAGGTTTCGGGATTTACAACGCAAGCAAGTTTGCTCTAGAAGGATTCAGTGAGGCAATGGCACAAGAAGTCAATCCACTGGGCATTAAAGTTACCATCGTAGAACCAGGTCCTTTCAGAACATCATTCGCAGGAAGTTCTCTTTTATTATCACACCGTACCATAGAAGACTATAATGAAACAGCAGGGGCGTTTAAAGAAAAACTCCTTAGTGTGCACAACAAGCAAGAGGGAGATCCAGTGAAGGCAGCGCATATAATCTTCGATTATGTTCAGAAAGAGAATCAACCACTGAGACTTGCTCTAGGAAAAATCCCACTTAAAACCATCCAGATGAAAATTGATAGCCTGAATTCTGACCTATCCCACAATAAGTATTTATCTGAAAAAGCAGTCTATTAATAGAAAACGTTTCTCCTGAATTTATGTAATTACTTATATTACAGGTAACAATGGATAAATGTTGAGCATGTTAGTATCCCACCTAGATTTCACCACATGTACAACCTATTCTTAATTGTTAATTCATAGCATTGCAATCAATCTTTTTCGATACGATATATATCGAAGAAGCAATAGATAGAAAAAAATATTTGTAGGTTTGGTTTATAACCATTATTGATGAAGTTAAAGATAGACTGGTTAAATCATTCATTAGAATTTATAGTCGTTCTAATCGGCATACTTATCGCTTTCCAATTAAACAAGTGTTCTGAAAACAGAACACAGAGTGACCTTATAGACAACCACTTAGAATACATCTCAGAAGAATGCAGGACCAATGAAAACATGCTTAATGTTTCTATATCCCAGATTTCAGAACAAATAAAATACTGCGATTCTCTGTTGACAGAAATTACTTCTAATAAAAATCCTACAGCTATTCGATTGTTCTCTACTAAGCTGCTTGACTTGCGCAATGAAGAGATGAACAGCAATGCATTTGAAGTACTGACTCAATCAGGAGACATCCGATTTATTAAAGATTATCAGAAAAAAAGAAAAATCATATCTATGTATGATAGCTTTTCCAGAATTAATCAGATAAATCAAAGCAATCAAAAATTATACGACAATCACTTCTACCCTTACATTAAAGAAAATTTTGATTTAGTAAACTGGACAAGGATAGCTACTGTATCGGAAAAAGAGGCTCAAGTATATTCTGCTAAAGAATACGCCAATACAATTTCTACTTATAGATTCTTACTGGTCGCTAAACAAAATACCTATGAAGACATAAGAAGAATCATTAAAAGCTATCTAGAAGAATCCTAGAATAATTCACAAATTAAATACATTGATGGAATCTAAAATTTTAGAAATTGTAGGAATTATACTTATGGGATTTGTCGTAATAGGAGTTCATGAGCTAGGCCACTTAATCATGGGACTCTGGCAAGGATTTAGGTTTGAATTATATATAGATTAACCAGGATCACATAA
>CALIQO010000383.1 GCA_938044055.1 uncultured Saprospiraceae bacterium | reverse complement strand
GAAATATTACCATACAACTGTTTCCTGAAGTTGCGCCAGGTTCTGTGGCTAATTTTATAAACCTATCCTCAGAAGACTTTTACGACAATAAGGTATTCCACAGGGTTGTAAATAACTTTGTTATACAAGGCGGTTGTCCTAGAGGAGATGGTTATGGAAGCTTAGACTATTCCATAAGAAGTGAGTTGCCACAGATCTATTATGATGATGAAGGCTACTTAGGTATGGCTTCTGCGGGATTGCATACTGAAGGAACGCAGTTTTTTATAACCCACAGCCCTACGCCCCACTTAGACGGAAAGTACACGATTCTAGGAAAAGTGCTGACAGGTATGGATGTCGTGCATACCATGACACAGGGCGATCAGATTTCTGATGTAATCATCTCTGATTAACGTTGACTTATAATTGAAAAGAAGAAATGAATATTAAAAATACACCACTTACAGATACGCACATATCGCTAGGAGCAAAAATGACACCTTTTGCAGGATACAATATGCCTCTTGTCTACACCTCTATACAAGAAGAACATATGGCGGTTAGAAAAGGAGTAGGTATGTTTGACGTTTCGCACATGGGGGAATTTATTGTAAAAGGGAAGCAAGCACTCGATCTGGTTCAGAAAGTTACCAGTAACGATGCCTCAAAACTTGAAATCGGACATGCCCAGTATAGTTGTTTTCCTAATAATGATGGAGGAATCATAGATGATCTGATAGTATATAGATTGCCAGAAGATCAGTGTGCAGAAGATGAAAAAGCATATATGCTGGTTGTCAATGCTTCTAATATAGAGAAAGACTGGTCATGGATTAAAAAGCACAATACGTATGATACTCGATTAATCAATATTTCGGAGCATACTGGTTTACTTGCAGTACAAGGACCAGAGGCGGTTGCCGTAGTTCAGAAATTAACAGATGTGAATATAGAGAACATAGGGTTTTATAATTTTCAGAAAGGAAGTGTTGCGGGTATTGAGAATGTTGTTATTTCTGCTACTGGATATACTGGAAGTGGAGGATTAGAACTCTATGTAGATAGCAAGGACGCCTCAGCATTATGGAATGCAATAATGGAAGCAGGTGATGGAAAGGTTGTTCCTTGTGGATTAGGATCCAGAGACACGCTTAGAATGGAGATGGGATATTGTCTTTATGGCAATGATATTACAGATGAAACATCGCCTATCGAAGCTGGGCTAGGGTGGATAACTAAAACGAAGAAAGAATCAGACTTTTCTTCTAAATCCATTTTTTTGAAACAGCGTTCTGAAGGTGTAAAAAGAAAGCTAGTAGGGATTAAAGTCCATGATAGAAGGGTCCCTCGACAAGGTTATGAAATCGAAGATGAACAAGGAAATGTAATAGGAATAGTTACATCAGGAACACAATCTCCTATGCTAGACGTTCCTATCGGAATGGGGTATGTCTTGAAATCATCAAGTGCTATAGGTAGTAAGATACTTATAAGAATGAGGAAAAAACTTATCGAAGCAGAAGTCGTCAAGCCTCCATTCGTACAGATATAATCAATCTCTTCATTCATAGCTGAACAATAAGGTGACAATTCCATTTCATAATAAGTGATCAACTTTACGACAACATGCACATTATCAAACCACAGTCATGGACTATATAGAAGGCAAGGGACAGTTTATTGAAACATGGGGTAAGCTCGCGATAAACTGGGGCGTGAATAGAACCATAGGTCAGGTACATGGTTTACTGCTGATACATCCAGGACACCTCTGTGCAGATGAGATAATGGCTGAATTAAAGATCAGTAGGGGCAATGCCAATACTACTTTGCGTACATTGATTTCATGGGGGCTGGTACACAAGCATCATGTTGCAGGTGAACGAAAAGATTTTTTTAAAGGGGAAAAGGATATGTGGAAAGTGATGAAGGCAATCATTAAGATGCGTAAGGAAAGGGAACTTGATCCTATGATTGATGCCCTTGATCAAGTTTCACAAGTAAAACCGCTCTGTGCTCATTCT
The DNA here is from genome assembly GCA_938044055.1 of uncultured Saprospiraceae bacterium. Lineage (GTDB taxonomy): Bacteria > Bacteroidota > Bacteroidia > Chitinophagales > Saprospiraceae > JABDLO01. Next base: position 2,876 of record CALIQO010000383.1, on the reverse strand, counting down.
GAAGAATTCTGTAAGACTGTAAAGGAGATAAAGATGTTTTCCGCTAAAGCAGAATCTGCTCTAAATAACATATCTTCAACTGAAGCCAAGTGGCTGATGTCTTCTATTATGAAGTTTATGTAAGTTTTCCTTCCTTTTTTATTTTCATCTCTGTTAAATTCTCAAGAGCCGTAGGCTTTTCGATATATTGTGTCCCGGAATCAAGGAAGACTATAATAAGTTTATTTCTATTTAATGTAACTTAGGTATATGCGGATTTTCCCATTTAAGGCTATTATTCCAGAGATGTCCATTGTGCCTTCTCCAGAGTCATTTTTTTCGACTATAAAAGAAAGATTCAGAGAATATATGAGCTCTGGTTTTTTTAAGGCGACAAAATCTAAGTCGTTCTTTATATATAAGATTGAATCACCTGTTAATACGATAACAGGAATTATAGGTAGCAATGCCGTCCAAGATATAAAAGAGAAAAAAGTACTAAAGCATGAATTGACAATTGCACCTAAAGAACAGCTTATGCTTCAATTGATTAAACACAGCAAGGCAATGATCAAGCCTGTTTTGTTAGGATTCAGAGAACAACCAGAGCTGAAAAGCTACTTGAAATCTCAAGTAAAAAACAAGCCTTGGTTAGAAATAGAATTTAAAGAGTCCCATGAAAAGCATAGCTTATGGAAGCTGTCAGAAAAATTGGATGTTGAGAAGGTTCAGAAATTATTCACGGGAGTAGATCAAGCAATAATTGCCGATGGGCATCACAGATGTGAAGCAATCGTTAAGATATATGATTCCATCGCCCCTAAATCTAAGGATGATGGCGATCTGGGAATGTTGGTTTTTTATGTTCCTTTTACTCAGTTGAGGATCTATGACTATTATAGAGTCATCGATCTGAAGGATACCTTATCAGACATTGAGTTCATATCAAGAATCGCTAAGTGGACCAAGATTAATAAAATAGAAGAACCTCGATTTCCCCAGAAGAAACACGAGCTGATTATGTATATCAATCAGGAATGGTTTATTGTCACGTGGAAAAAGAAAGTCCTCACGAGGTATAAGAAAGACCTGCCGTTGCTTGATAATTCCCTTTTTTCTGAGCTGATCCTGAGAAAGACAATCGGTGTCACCGATATCAGAAATGATACAAGGATGAATTATCATTCAGGAAAATTGAGCCTAGAAGGAATAAAAAAGAAAACAAATCGCCTTCCTCAGGCAGTCGCCTTTCTATTTCATCCTGTAGTTATGGAAGAACTTATAGAAACGGTCCAGCATGGGGCTACACTTCCTCCTAAGAGCACTTGGTTCGAACCTAGGGTTAAGAATGGCATTATTGTAAAACCCTATGTTTAGATTATCCTATGATTGAATTGTACCACAAGATATATGGAGAAGGCGAACCAGTTTTAATTATTCATGGACTCTTCGGGATGTCTGACAACTGGGCTTCTTTCGCTAAGAGATTATCAGAAACACGGATGGTTGTACTACTTGATGTCCGAGACCACGGAAGATCGCCACATACGGATGATTTTTCTTATGCGTTGTGTGCAGAAGACATTGCTGGATTTATGGAGGAGAACTGGATCTATCAAGCTGATGTGATAGGACACTCAATGGGTGGTAAAATAGGCATGCAATTGACCTATGATTATGCAGAGTTGGTCCAGAATCTTGTGGTGGTGGACATCGGTCCTGGTGGTTATAAGGGTGGGCATGAACACATCATTCAAGCACTTTCATCTATCGATATATCAGCCGTCACCAGTAGAAAAGAGGTTCAGGAGAAGCTTATGTCAGAAATAGAGGATTTAGGGACTGTACTTTTTTTAATGAAAAACCTTCAGAGAAAGAAAGAAGGGGGATTCAGATGGAAGATGAACTTGCCATTGCTTAGAGAGAAGTATTCCGACATAATCGGGCCAGTGGATATAGGAGAAATCGACCATAAAACATTGTTTCTTAAGGGTGAGCATTCCAGTTATATCGAGGAAGGTCAGAAAGCTATGATCAACGATATATTTGCGGAAGCAGAGATAAAAGAAATAAAAAATGCTGCTCACTGGGTGCATGTAGATCAACCTGAGGTACTTTTTAAGAATATTTTGACTTTTTTAAAGTAAACTTTTACACCTTGTATATACGTTCTTATAAGGTATAATATAATATTATGAATAAATTCAGATCCATTCTCTTAATCGGAGTAGCTACTCTTATCAGTGCTACATCGATAAACAATAATGATAAGCTTTACGAAATCACCAAGAATATTGAGCTTTTCGTCAAGACTTACAAGGAATTGAACTCAACTTATGTGGATGATATCGATCCGTCAGAATTGATGCGTATAGGTATAGATGCGATGGTATCTTCTCTTGATCCGTATACCAACTATATTTCTGAGTCCCAAGTAGAAAGTTATCGATTATCAGACGACGGAACTTATAAAGGCATAGGGGCTGATCTGGGTGTAGTAGATGATGCAATTACTGTGATTGTTCCCCATGATGGGTCTCCTGCATTCGATGCAGGGTTAAGATCTGGAGATAAAATACTTAGAGTCAACGGATTATCGACTGAAGGAAGAACGGTTGAAGATATAGAAAGGATCGTAAGAGGAGTTCCTGGGAGTACACTAGAACTAGAGGTTCGATCCAGCAACAAGGGAGTTGTAGAAAATATGACATTGACAAGATCTAGAGTTACCAAGGATAATGTACCCTATTATGGAATGGTTAAAGATGGTATAGGATATGTTATCCTCACCACATTTACGATAGATGCCAGTAAGAATATTGCCAGTGCAATTAAAGAATTAAAAAAGGAGAACAATCTTGAAGGCGTAATCCTGGATTTAAGAGGAAATGGGGGAG
>CALIQO010000382.1 GCA_938044055.1 uncultured Saprospiraceae bacterium | reverse complement strand
TGAAAAAAATTATTCTACTTCATGTATCCATCAGTTCTACGAATACGGACGGAATGGCATCTCTAAATGCAGACTGGATGCATCTAGAAGAAAAACTAGAATATTACTTAAAATTACGATCGGATTATGAAGATAAATTTAGACAGATCATAAAAGCAGGTATCGGAAAAGGAGAAGTAATAGACATTGACCCTGATATCATATTGTTTTCAATTCTATCCACACTACGGTCTCTCTACCTCTGGATCCCTCGAAAGGAATTCCTACATAAAGAAGACTTATCGAATCACTTAAGTCAAGTAATGCTAGAAGGCATTAAAAATTCTTAAACTTAGACACTTGATTTATTAACTAACATTTGTTAGTTTTGTCATCATATGTCACCAGGATCAACCATAGTCGTCAAGAATGTAGAGCAATTAACCATAGATTCGGTTTCTATCGAGCTAGATATTCCAGCAGAATTAAGAAACGCATATGCCTATACACATGGGCAGTACATCACCTTAGAAGCGACCATCGATGGTCAGAAAGTCCGCCGATCTTATTCTTTATACACGAGTCCCACAGAAGGTTCATGGAGGGTAGCTGTTAAGCAGATACCTGGAGGCGTTTTTTCTACATTTGCTGTGAATGTATTGAAGGCCGGTGATACGCTTACTGCATTTTCTCCGGACGGCAACTTTTACATACCTATCGATGATACTAAAAAGAATAGATACGTAGCCTTCGCAGCAGGTAGTGGAATAACCCCTATTACGTCTATTATGAAGTCTCATCTTCAAGGCGAACCAGATTGTCACTTTAAGCTATTCCTACTTAATCGATCTGTCTCGAGTATTATCTTGAGAGAAGAGATAGAAGGACTTAAAAACATCTTTTTATCCAGGGTTGAAATCAATTATTTCCTATCGCGACAGCAAAGACAGAATCCATTATTCAACGGTAGATTTACATCAGAGAAAATCACCCAGCTGTCGGAATCTTTTTTCAATCCCCTGGAGACAGACGCCTTCTTCTTATGTGGACCTCAAGAAATGGTAATTACCATCCAGGATACGCTTACGCAAATGGGTGTACCTAAAGAAAAAATTCATTTCGAACTATTCTTCACCAGTGCTGACGGGGAGACTCAAAAACAGATTGAAGAGATCGTGGAACATCAATCGGAATATGCAACTATTCATGTCATAGATGGAGATAGAAAAATGGAAGTTCCGATGACTAAATCTCAAACTAGTATACTGGATGCAGCCCTAGATTATCAAGCAGATCTTCCATTCGCTTGTAAGGGAGGTGTCTGTTGTACCTGTAAGGCTAAGCTGGTAGAAGGAGAAGTGAAAATGAAATTAAATTATGGTCTAGAAGATCATGAAGTAGAAGCAGGTTACATTTTAACTTGCCAAGCTATACCGGTTACAGAATCTGTAACTGTAGATTTCAATATATAATTGTTATATTCTGCTAAATACATGTACCATGAAGTTGGAAAATTTAGAAGCACGCTTTCAAGAAAAAATAGATCAAGACATCAAGATCGAACCCAAAGATTGGATGCCAGAAAAATATCGTAAAACCCATATCCGTCAGATTTCCCAACATGCACATTCTGAAATAGTCGGCATGCTACCTGAGGGGAACTGGATAAGCAGAGCTCCATCCCTTAGACGTAAGGTGGCACTTCTTGCCAAGGTACAAGACGAAGCTGGACATGGATTATATCTCTACAGTGCATGTGAAACACTAGGAATCACAAGAGATGAATTGACAGATCAACTGCGGACAGGAAAAGCTAAGTACTCCAGCATATTTAATTACCCTACCCTTACGTGGGCTGATATCGGAGCCATCGGATGGCTGGTAGACGGCGCAGCTATCATCAATCAAGTACCCTTGCAGAATACATCTTATGGACCGTATGCTCGAGCCATGGTGCGCGTATGTAAAGAAGAAAGTTTCCACCAGAGACAAGGGTTCGAGATAATGACTACACTTGCTAGAGGAACAGAAGCTCAGAAGGAAATGGCACAAGATGCACTCAACAGATGGTGGTGGCCATCGCTGATGATGTTCGGACCAGCAGATAAAGATTCTACCCATACAGCACAATCCATGAAATGGAAATTGAAGCGTAAGACCAACGATGAACTGAGACAACAATTCGTAGACCAGACAGTGCCACAAGCTGAATTAATAGGGTTGACAATTCCAGATACCGATCTTGTATGGAATGTCGTGAATAATGAATATGACTTCGGCGAGATTAATTGGGAAGAATTCTGGCAAGTGGTAAAAGGACATGGTCCTTGCAACAAAGAAAGAATCGCAGCAAGAGTTAAGGCACATACAGAAGGTGCATGGGTCAGAGAAGGAGCCATGGCTTACGCTGAAAAGAAAAAATCTTCATCCAGAAAAATAGCATCCTAGATATGGAAAGTAAAAATCAATGGCCTCTCTGGGAGGTATTTATAAGAAGTAAAAACGGGCTTGAACACAGACATTGTGGAAGCTTACATGCAGCAGATGCAAGCATGGCTTTAGATAATGCAAGAGATGTATATACTCGACGCATGGAAGGAATCAGTATATGGGTGGTAGAATCTATACATATTACTGCAAGCCAACCTGCCGAATCTGAAGAATTATTCGATCCTGCTAAGGACAAGGTCTATCGACATCCTACATTCTATCATTTGCCGGAAGGTATAAAACACATGTAATATGAAGGATGATCTGTATAATTATATTCTTACTATTGCAGATAATAATCTGATTCTAGGGCAGCGGCTTTCTGATCTATGTGGCCACGGCCCGACTTTAGAAACCGATATCGCTTGTACCAACATTGCTCTCGATCTTCTCGGGCAATCAAG
>CALIQO010000381.1 GCA_938044055.1 uncultured Saprospiraceae bacterium | reverse complement strand
CTTCGATCGGCTCATACAGTTTGAGCTTCTTAACGGATTTTAGAATTTCTTCCACTAAAAGAAATAAGGCTAATTTTTATTAAACAATTTACCGATTCGCTTGATAAATCAAAGTACTTAGACTTTGAATCGTAAGCCTCTATTCTCCTCCTTATTACTTCACTGAATATCACATGACACCTACCATGTACTCGACGAGCATAGCAGAATGATAAGTGACCATTCTCATACAAGGCAAGGAATCGTAATTTTCACTTATATAAGACACCTCTTAACCCAACATAGGAAAATTACATTAACCCCATCCATAGTTGTAAAAAGCCAGATGCCTTGCTGGGCCGTGAATTGTCATAAGTTATGTTTCTCTATAAAACCGCTTATAATGAAATTACTCACCTGGATGCCATACTTATTCTTAATCCTTACATTCTTTCCTCAGGTTTCTCATGGACAAGAAATTACTCGGCAGACCGTAGGAAGCAATGGCAGTAACTTTGCGCAACCTGAAGTCGGCAGTATTGAATATTCTGTAGGACAACTGCTTGTCTTATCGCCAGACAGCTGCTCCGTCACCTATGGGTTTCATCAGACCTTCTTAGCTGATGGCTGTGTGTATGGAGAAGAAAAGGATTTCGATGGAGAGATTAATATTTTTCCTAATCCTACCATGGATCTACTCAACATAGAAGTTAAGGAAGGAGAGATAGAGGAGATTATATTGTTCGATAATTTAGGTCAGATCATCGGTGTATATACCGTTGACAACCTCAACCCCACTAGCCTAGACTTAGGGTTTTTACTTGCTGGTCACTACATGATGTATGTCATTACCAGTTTCAAAAACCACAGCATTAAGTTTTTAAAAATCAATTAAACGTAAGAAAAATCACATTCATCATGCGTGCATTAAAAATTCTATTCGCAGTCATTATTGCGTCATTCTCATCTACTTATATTTCAGCACAATCCAGTGATGCATTTACCTATCAAGGAGTGGTCAGGAATACTGATGGAGCAATCATCACCAATCAGGAGATTGCGGTAAGGGTATCGATTATCAATTCTATCGGAGAAGTGGTATATGAAGAAATCCATAATCCTGTAAACACCAATGCTTCAGGCGTATTCTCTGTACTTATAGGACGAGGCGTATTGCAGGCAGGGTCAAGCAACTCCCTTTTAGATTTATCGTGGGGGTCAGAAAGTTTTACCCTATCTACAGAACTGGACTTAGAACCTGATGGTAGTCTAGACTTCATACTGATGGGAGAATCACCTCTTGTTGCTGTACCCCTAGCAATCCATGCCCTGACAGTTGAGGATAAAGACGACGCAGATGCCGATCCAGTCAATGAGATTCAAGAATTGGTTTTCGACCCTGTTACCAACACCATAAGTATCAGCGGTGGGAATGCTATAGATGTCAGCAGTCTAGCAGGGACCAGCGGTGGAGAAGATAAACAGACGCTTAATCTAGAAGGAAGTACCTTAAGTATTGAAAACGGAAACAGCGTAGACCTCTCTACACTACAAGACGGAACGGAAGATGCAGATGCCGACCCTGACAATGAGATCCAAGCACTGACCTGGGACCCTGTTACAAATACGATAAGCATAAGTGGTTCTAATTCTATCGATCTAAGTAGTCTAGCAAGTTCTGCTGCTGATCAACAGAACCTCAGTCTCGAAGGGACAACCCTCAGCATAGAAAATGGCAACGCCGTAGATCTTTCTTCTCTGAAAAATGACGATGATGCAGATCCAGAAAATGAAATTCAATTTTTAAGTTTCAATTCTACAACCAATGAGCTTTCCCTCTCTGATGGGAATACAATCTCAATCCCTACCGGTGGTACCGATGCAGATGCCGATCCGATGAATGAGTTACAATCGCTTTCTTTAAGCGGAACTGAAATCATGATTTCTGATGGAAACACCATTGATCTTGCTGGCATCGTAACAGATGGCACGGACGATCAATTGATTGAATTGATCGGAAGTGTGTTAAGTATAGAATCAGGAAACAGCATTGACCTGGCAGTTCTTCAAGACGGAACGGAAGATGCCGATGCAGATCCGATGAATGAATTACAGACGCTCACATTCGACCCAGTGACGAATGAGCTTTACATAAGTGATGGCAATACAATCACCATCCCTACCGGTGGTACCGATGCCGATGCAGACCCTATGAATGAAATTCAAGATATCGAACTGGTAGGAAGTGAATTAAGCATAACCGATGGAAGTACAGTCGACCTTGCTATTCTTCAAGACGGAACCGAAGATGCAGATGCAGATCCCATGAATGAACTTCAGACACTTTCATTCGATCCCATGACCAATGAGCTTTCTCTATCGGATGGAAACTCTATCTCCATTCCAGCGGGAGGAACCGATGCCGATGCCGATCCAATGAATGAATTACAATCTTTAACCCTGATGGGAACAGAGATTATGATCTCTGATGGTAATTCCATCGACCTCGCCGGGTTGCTATCAGGCGGTGGGTCCGATGATCAAGAACTAGAACTAACTGGTAATGTGCTCAGTATTGAATCTGGAAACAGCGTAGACCTCTCTGCGCTTCAAGA
>CALIQO010000380.1 GCA_938044055.1 uncultured Saprospiraceae bacterium | reverse complement strand
CCTACAGCAATACCTGCCTTGTCTGGTGTATTCCACTGAGAGAAAACAGCATCTATCTCTGCTGCTGTTGCTTGTGTTTTCTGTGCTTGCTGTGCATAAGATATTGTTGATACTAGCAACAATAATACAGTCCAATAATTTCTCATAATCTAGTTTTATAATTTATTTTCTAATTCTTAGATGCCTGTTTAACATCCGGTTTTAATGTTTCAATAATGCTTATAACTTCTAGTGCTACAGTATGCGCGCTTGTAGGGTCTTGACCTGTGACAACTCTCCCATCTGTAACTTGATGCCCATCCCATCCTTCTGACGAATAATCGAATCGACCTCCGTTCTTTCTTACTTGTTCTTCTATTGAAAAAGGAAACTGGGCATAGTACGAACCACTCTTGTTTTCAAATAAATCTGGGAATCCCGTTATGTTTTTACCCTCAACAAGGTAGTCTCCGTTTTTCAATCTAAGATCTGCGATTCCTGCTGTTCCGTGACAGATGGCAGATACTATACCGCCATTTTGTTCATATATGTAAGCTGCGATGGCGTGAATCTCATCTGAATCAGGAACGGTAAACATCGCACTTCCTCCTCCTGTAAAATAGGTTGCCAGATAATTATCTACATCAATCTGTGCGGGGGATAGTGTATGCTCAAGCTTATCCATAAATGCTGCGTCATATAGATACTTCTTCATAATTGAATCTGAACTCCCGATATATCCGATAGCCACTTCCCCACCATCGGGACTAACGAAATCAATGTGAAAACCTGCTTTTACAAATTCCTCATAGGCATAAATAATCTCCGGAAAATGATTGGTTGCCTCAATGTCTGAATCACCATAATAATGAGCATTACTGACTACAAAAAGGATTTTAGGGTCTGCCGATACTTTAGGGTCGGAATGCTCAGGTTCTGCACTTCGCTCGGTCTGACAGCTGATAAAGGATATAAGTAATAAGAACAAGAAGGATGATCGCATGATTGCTATTTTTACTGCAATCTTAGGCCTTATAGCATATAGAAGCTACCAAATTCATGATTCTGGGATAGAAGTGATTTAAAAACGCAGCATAAAACCTAGAAAGGGGGTTGGGATTCGGTTACTCTGCATTTTTTAAGTCGACTGTTATTTAATCTAAGGACTGAATCAATGAAATTCAGAAGAAGCATACTACCTTCGCACAATGCAAGAATTAGTCAATTCCGATGTTATCATAATTCTGATTGCAGGATTTATTCTGGGTCTCTCTAAAGCGGGATTGAAAGGACTAGGCATCATTGTGGTAACCTTGCTTGCGCTGATTTTTACTGCCAAAGAATCCACCGGTATCCTTATGCCGATGCTTATCTCAGCAGATATTCTAGCCATTGTTGTCTATCGTCGCGATGTTCAATGGAAAGAGCTATACAAGTTGCTTCCATGGATGGTTGTAGGAATCTTGATTGCTGTCTACGTAGGAGATGCCATTTCTGAAGATAGTTTTCGCAAGATTATGGCTGTGACCATTATATTCAGCGCCTTCATGATGGTTGCGTGGGAACGGATGAAAAACTTGAAGGTACCTGAAGGGTTGTGGTTCAGTGGAGCTATGGGACTAGGGGCTGGATTCACTACCATGATAGGAAACCTAGCAGGTGCATTCTCTAATCTTTACTTTCTTGCTATGCGATTCCCTAAGAACGAATTCATAGGAACGGCTGCTTGGTTGTTCTTTATCATCAACCTCTTTAAGTTACCTTTTCACATTTTCTCCTGGGGTACGATTGGTACCTCTACCTTACCTATTTCTGGCATTGCACTTCCGGGTATATTAACAGGATTCTGGGTGGGATTGAAGGTTGTAAGAAAATTTTCTACCAAGCAATTCCACTACTACATCATCGCAGTAACATTGATCGGAGCTGTTATTATGCTGATTAGATAATTGCATTCTTCCAGATATATCAGACCTTAGTTTTTTCCTAAGACAACATTTTGCGTAAGCGGTCTAATCGAGGGTCTCAAGAAACCTCGGAGGCCTTCTATGATTGGTAGCCTGTTCATACCCATAGGCTACTTCTATGAGAATCGGTTCGCTCCAGGCGCGACCAAATATGGACATACCTACAGGAAGTGCACCGACGAAACCCATGGGTACGGTAATGTTAGGATAACCGGCAATAGCTGCTGGAGAAGAAGATCCTAGGGTAAATGTATCTCCATTTTCCAAGTCAGTTTTCCATGCTGGAGAACCTGTAGGTGCAATGATGGCATCTAACATGTGCTCATCCATAACTTTATCTATTCCTTCTGCTTGCATTCCTTGATGCATCTTTTCAAGTGAGGCAAGATATTCTTTAGAGTTTAAATCACCCTTCTTACTTGCCATCTCTAAATATTCTTGCCCGAAATACTTCAGTTCGAGTGTATCCGTCTTGTTAAAAGCGATTAAGTCATCTAGTGATTTAATGGGTGCTTCTGGCCCTAGTGATGCGAAATAATCATTGAGCCCTTGCTTGTATTCATGCAACATAACATTGAATGATTCACCTCCGATGCCTTTAGGTCCGATGGCATCAATTTCTATAACTTCTGCACCTGCTTTCTTCAGGTCTTCGATGGCAAGA
>CALIQO010000379.1 GCA_938044055.1 uncultured Saprospiraceae bacterium | reverse complement strand
GTTTTCATAATTCTATTACCTTGTATCTTAAATTAAGAACAGTAATCCAGTGGAGATAATACAATGTGCAGCTTATCCTATATTCTTCGGACAGTGGGATCAGTTAGAAAACCAGATAAAGGAGAAAGAGTACTCAAGAATAGCAGTTATTGCCGATGAGAATACAGAGGTACACTGCCTCCCAATCCTGAGAGAAAGACTCGATTTAGATTTAAATGTAATTGTTATACCCTCAGGAGAGCAATATAAAAATCTAGATACAGCTTCTTACATATGGGAGAGGATGCTTGCCATCGGAATGGATAGACTTGGCTTAACTTTAAACCTAGGAGGAGGCGTTATCGGTGATATGGGGGGATGGACAGCAAGTTCATTTATGCGAGGTATGGACTTTATACAGATTCCTACCACCTTGTTGTCAATGGTAGATGCAAGTGTAGGAGGAAAACTAGGGATAGACTTCTATAGGGTGAAAAACATGATAGGTTTAATTAAGGATCCGCAAGCTGTAATGATAGACCATGAGTTTCTTAAAACCTTACCAGAAGAAGAGTTTAGAAGTGGATACGCTGAAATGTTGAAGCATGGATTAATCCGAGATCAAGCTTACTGGGAAAAAGTAAAAGACTATAAAATAGATGATGCTGATATATTTTCTCTTATCCATAGTTCTGTAGGGATAAAGAAGGAGGTAGTAGAAACAGACCCTCAAGAAAGAGGATTGAGGAAGGTATTAAACTTCGGTCATACGCTAGGTCATGCCATAGAAACGTTAAGTTTCAATACAGATAAGCCGCTCTTACATGGAGAAGCCATTGCTATGGGAATGGTTATGGAGGCCTATATGAGTTATCAGAAAGAAATGATCAGTCAGGAATCTTTTCAAGAGATAAAAGCAGCTATTGTTGACATCTATGGATTGCAAGAAATGTATCGATTTCCTATTTCTGACATTATGCCTTTACTTAGAAAAGACAAGAAAAATATAAGAGGGAGGATTATGTTTTCCTTATTAAACGGTATAGGGACTTCTGAATTCAATATAGAAGCCACAGAAGAAGAAATAAATAATGCAGTAGCCGCATATTTCGATAGATAGCTTCGGAGAATATTGTTAACTTTCTCCCTATGAAGAGAAGATCATTTATCCAGAAGGGGTCACTTTCTGCCTTAGGCGCAACAACATTAGTAGGCAATAAAGCATTTGCCTCGAGCTTTAATCAACAAGAGTTAAGCTTATTTCATCTAAACTATGCACCGCACTTCGGTATGTTTCGTAATCTGGCAGGAGATAACCTGAAGGATCAATTGCATTATATGGCTGACCAGGGTTTTATGGCCATGGAGGATAATGAAATGAAATCTAGATCTCTACAAGATCAGGATGCCATCGGAAATATTATGAAGGAGAGAGGTATGACGATGGGTGTGTTCGTCGCACATAAAATATACTGGAACGAACCGAATCTTGCATCAGGAAATGCTTCCATGAGAGAAGAATTTCTGAAAGATATAAGGGAAAGTATACCTGTCGCTAAAAGGGTAGGAGCGAAGTGGATGACAGTAGTTCCTGGTCACCAAGACCTGAGAAAAGACATGGGTTATCAGACTGCCAATGTAGTATCGGTCTTGCGAGAAGCCTGTAAGATTATTGAAGATGCAGGATTAATTATGGTACTCGAGCCGCTGAACCCGAGAGACCATCCAGGCCTTTTTCTGCAAGGGAGCGCACATGCTTATTCCATCTGTAAAGCTGTAAATCATCCCTCTTGTAAAATTCTTTTTGATATATATCACCAGCAGATAACTGAGGGAAATCTAATTCCTAATATAGAAGCTTGCTGGGATGAAATTGCCTATTTCCAGATAGGGGATAATCCAGGGAGGAAAGAACCTACAACTGGCGAGATCAATTACTTCAATATATTTAAATATATTCACTCTAGAGGTTATAAAGGTGTACTCGGTATGGAGCACGGGAATTCAAAGCCCGGTAAAGAAGGCGAACAGGCCGTCATCGACGCCTATCGTTCTGTCGACGCTTCCTAACACTTCATTTCATGAGAATCCTCCTCGCTCTGAGTGCTCTGGTGCTCAGCCCAACCTTGTGGGCTGCAGCGCCCGTCATTCTAGATACAGGCAACACCGGTCTCGATCAGATCTCGTTGGTCACCGCCACACCGGTCGCGCTCCAAATCGAGGCCACCGAAAAACCGACCTCCTACGCGGCCACCGGGCTGCCCAGCGGACTCTCTATTAATGCCGTAACAGGAAGAGTCTCAGGCTCTGTGAGCTCAGCCTTCTCAGGAAATGTCGAGTTCAGCGCCAGCACTAGCGATGGAACTGGTTCGCGCACTGCCGCTCTCACTGTTTACACGCGAGACCCCGTACTTGAGTTCGGGCTAGACCTCCCTTCCACGAACTTCATGGCGCCTGTCATTCAGAGCCCAAATACGAGCCCTAATCTTTATTGGTTTGTTCTGGCTCAAGCTGGTGCAGGCAATCAGGACACGAT
>CALIQO010000378.1 GCA_938044055.1 uncultured Saprospiraceae bacterium | reverse complement strand
TGCTTCTGTATCTGTATTGTTGTAATCAACAGAACCGGTGTAACTGTATCTTACTTGAGTGTCATCCATTTTATTGGTTAATACTCCAGAGCCTGCAGACTCTATAGCAACCGTTTCTCCGATAGGGTTGATAAGACGTACATAAAAGTCCTTATTCCCTTTTGGAGTAACCAGATTTGTTTCAGTTTTAATACAAGTTCGGAACATTTCTATATCCTTAGCCTTGCTTTTCTTTTTTAATTTTCCATCGTCTTTTACTTCGAAACCTTGTACTTCTAAGTAGTTGACTTTTATGGCATTAGCCATGTCTACTTGACTTGATAGTTCAGTGTTAGACTCAGAAAGTCTTTCCTTCTCACTTGCTAGAACTTTCTTAGCTTCTTCTAGCTCTGCACTAATTATCTGCTGTTTCTCATAAGATTCAGCTAGCAGCTGTTTCTCAGACGTCAATCGTTGATTCGTAGAAGCTAAAAATTCATTTTCTTCTTTCAACTGTGTTATTTCAGCGATGTACTGAGTAGCCTGCGTATTTAGAGATGCAATCTCTTCTTTAGCCTTATTGAGTTCTCTTTTAGTCCAGATCAAATTGTTGATCTTGTCTTTCTGAGCTTTCAATTCTTTTTTCTGACTGCTGATTAAGTCATTTAATTCCTTGTTATTGCCTCTTAAGTCTTCTAGACTTTCTAGGGCTGCTTGATAATCTTGGTCTAGTTCTGCACTTAACTGTTCTAGTTCTGCGAGCTCGACTGTCTGATCATTAATAGATTTCTTGAGTTCAGAGTTATTAAACCACTGATATGCATTCAATCCTAGTAATCCTACAATGGCCACTATAGCCCAAGCCATAACATTATTCTGCTTTGCTTTTGTATTTGTCATAGTAATGTATTTTATGATTATAAACCGTTTCGTATTAAGAGAAAGAATATTGCAATATTCGAGCCTTAAAACGTATGCAAGATCTATATTTATTTTCTAAAATCTATTAAACCACTGCAAATTGGGGTTATTCCATTATATTCATGCATAGGTGAAAACCCCTATATTTTATGATATCAACAAAAAAAATACCCGATTTGCTGTTTTTAGACATAGAGACAGTCCCGCAGAATGCTCAATTTTCAGAACTATCTGATCATGGGCAACAGCTATGGTCAAAAAAAGCCGGCGTAATAAGAAGACATTCTCCTGATTTAAAAGAACTCGATGATGCGGCATTATTCAGAGAAAGAGCAGGCATCTATGCCGAGTATGGAAAGGTAATCTGTATTACGCTAGGCTACTTCAGGTCTAAAAAATTAAAGAAACTCAGATTGAAATCTATATATGGACATGATGAGTATGAATTATTATCTAAGCTTGCTGACATTATAGAAACTTATTTTAATGACCCGAAGAAGAATGTTTTCTGTGGACACAACATCAGAGAATTCGATATACCATATCTATGTAGAAGGATGTTGCATCACCAGATTAAGATACCTAAGATTCTTTCTATTGCTGGTAAGAAGCCATGGCAAGTGTCTCAGATCTTGGATACTTTAGAACTGTGGAAATTCGGTGATTATAAGAATTACACTTCTTTAGATACCATTGCGTATACCCTGGGTATTCCTTCTCCCAAAGCAGAATTAGATGGTTCTATGGTTGCCGAGGCATATTATGAGCAAGAGCGTATTGAAGATATTGAGAATTACTGTAGGAAAGACGTTGTCACTTTAGCTAAAGTCTTGTTGCGTATGAATAGAGAATCTTACGATTTCGAAGAAGTAGTAGTAGATTAATTATCTTCACTTCTACATATTATAGTATAAGCTTATGTGTTATTATGCTATCTTTGCTTCATGGGATATTTTATAGCACCATCAATATTGGCTGCAGATTTCGGAAATCTGCAACGGGATATTAAAATGATCAATGCTTCTAACTGTGATTGGTTGCATGTAGATATTATGGATGGGAAATTCGTTCCCAATATATCATTCGGTCCAGCCATAACCAAGGTAATGAAAAATCATTGTGAAAAACCTCTAGATGTTCATCTGATGATTGAAGATCCAGATAGGTATATTCAGGATTTTAGAGATGCAGGAGCAGATGTAATTACTGTGCACTTAGAAGCATGTCCTCATTTACATAGAACAATTCAAGCGATTCAAGCCACTGGAGCTAAGGCAGGTGTAGCACTAAATCCACACAGCCCTGTATCTATGCTGAAAGATGTCCTTGAAATATTAGATCTAGTCTGTATTATGAGTGTTAATCCAGGGTTCGGTGGGCAGAAATTTATCTATCAGACACTTAATAAGGTGAAAGAACTTAGAGATATAAGGGATGTTATCAACAGCAAGGCACTCATAGAAATAGATGGAGGCGTCGGCTTGCAGAATGCAGAAGCATTGCTTAAAGCAGGTGCAGATGTATTGGTAGCGGGAAGTGCAGTTTTTAAGACAGAAAACCCTATTCAGACTATAGAGAAGTTGAAAAATATTGATGTCCATACTTATCTCAATTAACTGACGTTAAGAATGTCATTAAGGTTCGTGGATGAAGCATAGATATATATTCCTAATTTATTTATTATTGGTAAGCGCTTACGCAAATGCGCAACAGGCCATCATATTCGGTACTGTTTCAGATCTGCTTACTGAGAATGTCATCGAGGATGCTACAATTTATATAGATGGCACCGCTACTTCTGTGGATACTGATGCAATGGGCTATTATTCGATTTCAGTTCCATCAGGAAGTAAACTGACGCTTAAGTATGCTAGAGTAGGGTACGAAGAATTGAGCTATCTGATAGATCCTATGCCCGATGGCGCTAAAAGGAACATCAATGTCAGAATGGTATCTTCTGAATCAGACCTTAATGTTACAATTACTGGTTCTAAAATTGAAGATGTAGGTATAGTAAAGGAAGAGGTGATAGAATTGAAGTTGCTTCCTTCTACGACTGGTAACCTGGAAAGTGTATTGCCTTCCATAGCGCTAGGTACTTCATCGGGAACTGGAGGAGAATTGAGCTCACAGTATAATGTCCGAGGAGGAAATTATGACGAAAATCTAGTTTATGTTAATGACTTTGAAATTTTCAGACCGCAACTGATACGATCTGGACAACAAGAAGGACTGACTTTTCCTAACATAGACTTGATCAGAGATCTATCTTTTTCATCAGGTGGATTTCAAGCTAAATATGGAGACAAGATGTCTTCTGTCCTAGATATAAGTTACAAGAGACCAGAGGAAACAAGAGGTAGTGTTAGTCTTTCACTTCTGGGGGCAAGTGCACATATAGAAGGAAGTAAAAGAATAGGAAGTAACGCATATAATAAGTTGAGATACCTTGTCGGTGCTCGTTATAAAACGAATAGGTACTTGCTAGGTTCCTTAGATACAGAAGGGGAATACTCCCCTAATTTCTCAGATATTCAAGCATATGTAACCTATAATATATCGAGAGACCTCCAAGTAGGTCTGCTGGGAAATTTCAATACTTCAGAATATAATTTCAGGCCTACATCTAGATCTACAGCTCTGGGATTGATAAACAATGCGCTTCGATTGACCAGTGTTTTTGAAGGAGGTGAAACAGATGCATTTATCAATGGGATGGGAGGCTTATCACTCACATATATTCCTGAAAGAAGTGACAATCCATACTTTATTAAGCTTCTAGCGTCAGGTTATGGAAGCAGTGAGTCTGAAGAGTTCGATATTATAGGACGGTATCGTCTGGCGCAGATCGAAACAAATTTTGGCAGGGATGATTTCGGAGAAGAAATAGCTGTTCTAGGTACAGGCACACAACATACCAATGCTAGAAACTATCTCTACAATACCATCGCTAATATCCAACTTAAGGGGGGAATAGAACTTAATGGTAATGAAAATTCACACTTCATACAATGGGGAGTTAAGTACCAGAAAGAAACTTTCGATGATTTTGTAAGAGAATGGGAACGATTAGATTCTGCAGGGTATTCATTGCCTTTCTCAGAAGAAGAAGTTTTGTTGAGACAATTTATATCAACAGAAAATTACATAGAAAATAATCGCACCTCATTCTTTTTACAGAACACGTTTACGTCTTCTAAACCTGGTAAC
>CALIQO010000377.1 GCA_938044055.1 uncultured Saprospiraceae bacterium | reverse complement strand
AGTTGTTATGGGCCTCATCGACTATGATTAATCCCAGGTTCTCCATCTTAATATCCTCGTCCGTTAAGCGATTATTAAGTGTTTCAACCATCGCTATGAAACATCGGTAGTTGTTGTCTTTAGGTAGTTTCTTAACGGATGAGTTAATCACCATGGTATTCACCCCGAACTCTGTCAGCATACGCTCTGTCTGACCGCATAATTCTATTCGATGGGTAAGTATCAGAACCTTGGTATCTGTCTCTTCTATAAATCTTCTTGTTATCTCAGAAAAGATGACAGTCTTTCCTCCTCCTGTCGGAAGCTGGAATAAAAGATTATACTTGTCTCGCGTATTCTTCTGAAAATAAGAGAAGATCTGGTCCACAGCCCTTATCTGGTAGGAATATAGCTCCTTTCCTATCCTTACCTCATCTTCTATTTCTGGTTGCACTTGATCTTGGATGGCTGCCTATTTTAAATTTTAGGAAATGCCAAAAATAGCAACTTATTCTAGAGTACGAAGAGCAATCGATGGAAATTCTGATAAGTTGTCAGTAATCCGATCACTTTAACGATATTCTCTTGATTTCTTCAATGATAGAATCGCGTTTTCTCTGAGATACTGGAATAGAAGTTCCATTATCTAAAATCAAGACACTATCCAGCTTATCGAATCGGACCAAATACCTTAAATTGACAAGAAAAGAATGGTGGGTTCTAAAAAAATGATGTTTAGACAACAATTCTTCATATGCCTTGAGGTTTTTAGAGGATATAATCCTACCTTGAGTCGTATGAAACTCTGTATATGCTCCATCTGCTTTAAGATAGAAAATGCGCTCTACATGCAAGGCGTGCACACTCTCCCGGTTAACAATGATGATTTTCCGATGACGCTGAGTCAAGTCATCAACATTGTTCAATAGCACCTCCATTTTAAGCTTCTGAGATAGTGAATACCTAGATTCCTTTACCTTACTTACTGCCTTTATCAAATCATCAGGATCCAGTGGTTTTAATAGGTAGTCCGCAGCAGCAAATCTAAAGGCTTGGACAGCATACTGATCATAAGCTGTCACGAAAACAATGCTGAATTCTGGTTTATCCAATTTTCTAAGTAAGTCTATCCCTGTCCCATCATCCAATTCTACATCTAGAAAAAGTAAGTCAATCTTATAAATCGAAATTAATTCTAGTGCTTTCTTAATGGTTCCTCCACTCCCGAGTACTTTAATTTCTGGACAATAGGCTGCTATTAATTGCTTCATAGCATCTACAACATAAGGTTCATTGTCTATTATAAGGGAATTCATAATCTATACTATTGAGGTGAAAATATAATAGGAAGCATGATTACAACCTTAGTTCCTGAAGGCAGATCGTCATAATGTAAGGATGCATTCTTCTTCTGATTAATAGTCAGCGTTCTTATTCGTTGCTTAATGATATCAATTGCCACAGACTTCTCCGCTTTATAATTATCCCTAATCCGCGATTCTTTAATTCCTATTCCATTATCGATGACATGGATTTCTAATTCTTGCTCATGTCTTAAAATCCGGATGGTGACCTGGCCATTCTCTAGGGTATGGATCTTGCCATGTTCTATGGCATTTTCTACAAGTGGTTGTATGATCATCGGAGGAACATACAGATGACTATCTGGATCATCCGTAGGAATATCTTGTTCGATGGTGTACTCAAACTTGTTTTGATACCTCAATTTCTGTAGCGCTAAGTAATTATCAAGGGTAAGTAACTCCTTTTCTAATGGTATCAAGGATTTACTTGATTGTTCTAAAATCTCTCGCATCAGCTTAGCAAACTTAGCGAGGTAATAGGCTCCCTTATCGGCCTGACCACTTGACACTAAAAAAGATTGAATTGATCCGAGTGCATTAAATATAAAATGAGGGTTCATCTGGGATCGCAGCAACCTCTGTTCAATCTCTAGATTATGTCGTTGTTCAATCAGGAGAGAATTTTTATTCTTGTAATAAGTAGTGACGAAACCAAGTGACAAGCCGAGTATAAGAAATCCAGCAAGTCCCATGATTCTCTGGAATTTATTTTCCTGCCCTAATTTTTCTTGGTTCAAGGCTAAGATTCTATTTTCTTTTTCAATCAATCCTAACTTGACGCTGAATTCCTCTGCATACTTTCTATTTTTAATGGAATTAAGAGAATCAACATATACCATTTTCATCTTTAGGGCTTCCAATGCCTTATCTGTAATTCCCTGAGTTTCGTAAAAATTTACAAGATTGGAATAGTCCGTAACCAGACCCGTTATCATATTGTTTCGTTTCCTAAAGTTTATTACTTCTTCCATGGTAGCTTCCACTAGATTATACTTTTTCATTTTCGAATAAAGTTCGCACAGATTGCCTTTGGCTCTGACTGTGACCCTATCTATTTTCAATGCCATCGAAAGCTGAAGTGCTTCTCTAAATTTCTTCTCGGCTTCTTCGAAGTTCTTTTTAAAATAATGAATCCCTCCTAAGTTCAATAACTTTCCAGCCAAACCTATAGAATCATTTACTTTACGGGTATACCTTATACTATTTTCAGACACAACAATAGCACTATCGAGTAAACCTGATCTTGCGTAATAAATGGCTAAACTTGATTGTGTTTTTCCCATAAGTGTGGTGTCATTAAGGGATGTAGCTATCTTATCAGCTCTGAGATAAAACGACCTACTCTTTTCTTGATACTTAAGTTGAGAAAAGATATTACCTATCTTCACTAGGTTGTTGACGCGATGATTTCCTTTAACATAATCTATGGATTGATCTAATTCTATAAGGCTCTCTACGTATTTCATGCTTTCTTTTATTTTCCCAGATTGAAAAGCTAAATCCGCTAGCAAGCCGAGCAGACTCGCCTTTTCTATTTTTTTTACATAAGGCACTAGAGAAACATACTCAAGCTGTCTCATAGCCATTAATAAAGAATCATGGGCATCAGTAATTCTAGACATTAAAAACAGTGCATTCCCTGTCTCTCTTAAAGCATAGTAATGTCCTTCTTTATCTTCTACCTCAGTAAAGTAAGCCCTCAATATTGATAGAGAATCATACCGTTCTTCCACATCTGACAATTCCACATATCTATGCAGCTTCAACCATGGATCTTCTTGAGTAGTCTCAATTGAAATCCGTGGTTCACCGATAGAATCTGAAAAATATCTATCTTCTGTATAGAAGGTTTTATACTGACACATGCCATTGCTAGAAATAAATAAAATGGGCAGTAAACAAGAAAGAAATTTCTTCGTGACAGTTGCAGAATCAAGTTTTAAATAAGACATAAAAATGCAGTTAAATTGTAAGCAAATCTATGACAATCTCTTCTCTAAATAGATTATAGATGGTTATGAAAAGCCAACCAAGATGGATTTTCATCACTTATATAGGTAGAACCATCACTTATCAACTAGATATCGTAAGAAGTAAATTATTTATAATTATTGAACTCGATTTCTCTAAATGTTTAAAAATGAAGTGATTTATCGACTCTCTTATGGCAATGATTGAAATTCTAAGATGATCAATTACTGTGATGTCCAGAAACTTAGTAAATTCGAACTTGATAAAAAATTGATTAAAATTAAGATTATGACATTAAAGCAATTAATCAGACTTGAAAATAAATCTTCTGAAGTATGGGTAGTAAGTCCTTCTCTTCACTATGATGTAGAAAACAAGGATTTTTCAGAACTTGTGAGTGTAAATTTAGGAGAGAAAACGAAGTATAGATACATCGTTCCTGCAAGTAGAGAGATAATCAAGAATTTAAAACTGTATAAGAAGATATACGATCTTTCAGAAGAAGAAATGAAAAACAACTTTCTCCTACTACCAGATTGTGAGTTCGTTCCTTTTATCACAGAAGTTGCTATATATAATGCATCGACAGATTGTATTGCTTGTACAGCCCCTGCTACAGAAGATTCTAACGATGTTATAAAATACAATGCAGATACTTCTAAGGGACTAGCTAAGCAATTTAAAGCTATCTGGAAAAAATATAAAAGAACGAATCCTTAAGAGGATTTCGTTTTTTGTTTTACAGTCAAGGTGACCTTTTAAAGCCATTTTTAACATTAAAAATGTGCACCCCATAAGCCGCTAAGAATAGGGATGCACCTGTAGTTTCATGTTTTAAATTTGCAACAATTTAGAAGGTACACTTCAACTACATTTAAATTTTATGTCGTAAAGTGGTTTAATAGGTCACATGCTATATATATAGATTGATAAGCCTTTCATACTTTTCTTGTTGACCACTTTGTTGAGTAGGTTCTCCATCTCTCTTAGCAATCGCTTCTAATTCTTCCAAGGATAAATTCCCTTTCTCAAATGCTGACCCATCTCCAGAATCGAAGCTTGCATATCTCTTAGTTTTCATATCCTTATACTCACTATTCTCTAATATGTCAGCAGCAACAAGCAACGCTCTCGCAAATACATCTACCCCACCTACATGTGCTATAAACATATCTTCAAGATCGGTAGAATTTCTTCTCACCTTAGCATCGAAATTGACACCACCGGAGCCTAAACCTCCAGATTCTAAAATAACCATCATGGCTTGAGTAAGCTCATATATATCTACAGGAAACTGATCTGTATCCCATCCATTCTGATAATCTCCGCGGTTAGCATCTATGGAACCAAGTACTCCCGAATCTGCTGAAACTTGAAGCTCATGCTCAAATGTGTGGCTCGCCAAAGTTGCATGATTAACTTCTATATTCAGCTTGAAATCATCCATCAAGTCATGCTCTTGCAGAAATGATATACAGGTAGCCGCATCGAAATCATACTGATGCTTAGAAGGTTCCATAGGTTTAGGTTCGATCAAAAAAGATCCTTCGAAACCGTTCTTACGTCCATAGTCTCTGGCTTTCTTTAAGAATGTTGCTAAGTGCTCCTTTTCTCTCTTCATATCGGTATTAAGTAAGGACATATATCCTTCCCTTCCACCCCAAAACACATAATTTTGTCCTCCTAGCTTTATAGTTGCATCTAGTGCATACTTCACTTGACTTGCAGCATATGCGACAACATGAAAATCCGGATTGGTAGAAGCACCGTTCATATATCGTGGGTTGGAAAATAGATTCGCAGTACCCCACAATAGCTTGATACCAGTTTCTTCTTGTTTTTTTAATGCATAATCTGTTATAAAAGCAACTCGACGTTCTGTCTCTGCAAGAGAATCTCCTTCGTCTATTAAGTCTATATCATGGAAACAGTAGTACGGCATACCTAATTTAGAAATAAACTCAAATGCTGCATCCATTTTATCCTGTGCTCTCTTATACGGATCTCCATCATGATTCCATGGTAAGTCTCTAGTTCCTGGACCAAATGGGTCTGCACCAGTTCCACAGAAGCTGTGCCAGTAAGAAATCGCAAACCTAAAGTGGTCTTTCATGGTCTTACCCATTACCACTCTATTCTCATCATAATGAGTGTAGCTCAGGAAAGAACGAGAATCCGGACCTTCATACTTAATGTTACCTATGGATGGAAAATATGTCCTGCTCATAATATGTGTGGTTAGATGTTTTTATTCAATGATTTTTTCCAATTATTATAATGTTCATTCACGCTACCTGCTTCTGCAGATGGTGAAAATTCTTTTACTACTTTTAATCCCTGAAACACTTCAGTTTCATTAGAAAATCCTCCTCCGACCAAGGCCCCTCTTGCTGCACCTACAGAACCATCTGTATTGTATAGATGGATATCTACTCCCGAGAGGTCTGCAAGTGTCTGAGAGAATATTTCACTCTGAAACATGTTAGCATAACCAGCTCTTATTATTGAAATATTCATGTTATTTTCAACGAATGCTTCCATACCATACTTAAATGCCATTGCGATTCCTTCTTGTACAGATCGAAGTATATGTCTATCTCCATGCCTGTTAAAATCAATGCCATTAAAACTTGCTCCAGGATTGCTATTATTCAGCATTCTTTCTGACCCATTGCCAAATGGGTAGAAGAACAATCCGTCACTTCCTACCGAGACAGAAGATGCTTCAGCATTCATAGAAGCATAGTCATTTTTGCTTAAAATCTTTTTAGTCCAGGAATTGGCAATTCCGGTTCCGTTGACACAGAGAAGAACACCGATTCGCTTATTAAGGGCATCGTGGTTCACATGGGCAAATGAGTTGACCCTTTGCTTCTTATCAATAAAATCCTGATCAGTGACACCATATACAACACCAGATGTCCCTGCTGTGGCAGCGATTTCTCCAGGGTTTAATACATTAAGTGAAAATGCATTGTTGGGTTGATCTCCTGACTTATAAAAAACATGAGCCTCAGAAGGAATCCCAAGTTCTTCTGCAATCTTCTCCGATACCTGTCCATGATCTGAAAAACTGGATTGCACTGTCGGAATGTGGTCAGCAGAAAAACCATAATAATCCATCAACTGACTACTAACTTCTCCTAAATTAAAATCATAAAATATCCCTTCAGAAAGTCCTGTATATGTAGTTGTGAGGTTTCCAGTAAGCTTATAAGATATATAATCACCAGGCAAGCAGATTTTATGAACCTTAGAAAATAATCCTGGTTCGTTTTCTTTAACCCACTTGAACTTAGATGCTGTAAAATTTCCTGGGCTATTCAGAAGATTATTAAGACAATACGCTTCACCTAAATCATTGAATGCCTTATCTCCATAACCTACAGCTCTGCTGTCGCACCATATGATGGAAGGACGAAGCGGTTTTAAGTTGTTATCTAGACAGACAAGTCCATGCATCTGATAAGAAATCCCTATGCTCACTATCTCGTTTTCGATCCCTGGATTATTCCTCTTTACTTCTTTATATGCTTGAATCATTGAATCCCACCACATCTCGGGATCTTGTTCAGCCCATCCTTTCTGATGTGCAGTTATAGGCATTTCTTGCGCTGGATAATGCGCAGAGCCAAGCGTCTTCCCCTCCTCCATGGAGTAGATGGAAACTTTAATCGAAGAACTGCCGATGTCGATTCCTAAACTCTTCATTACAACTGGAAAAAATAACCTTCTACAAGCATTTCGTCGTATCGTTCTTTATCGAACGTATACAGTTTCGGAGCTCTGTATGGTACAGAGTCATCCACCTCTGATGTTGCTTGCAACAATTTACTTGATAACATTTTTCTTCGAAAATTACGTGTATCTAAACTATGCCCCAGCATCGCTTCATACAATTTCTGTATGTGCGTAAGTGTAAACTTATCTGGCAATAATTCGAAGCCTATGGGATATGTCTTGATCCTATCTCTTAATTTTATCATCGCGTAGTCAAGAATTTCATTGTGGTCATAGATAAGTTTAGTGGCCTCTGCTACATTGACCCATGCAACATCAAGAGCGTCTGCCCCTACTTTAAGGTTATACTTCTGTGGGCTGATAAGTGCATAATAGGCAATGGTAATTATCCGACCATAGTCAACTCTATCTAGTCTACCGAAAGTCCCCAACTGCTCAACAAAAATATTTTCTAGTCCTGTTAATCTCTGCAATACATGATGTGGCATTTCCTTAAGGTTTCTATCTTTAAGAACAAACTCTCCTGGGAGGGCCCACTGGCCTTGACTTCTTCCGGATGCATGCTGCACCAACAGGACTTTAAGGTCATTGTTTTCAAATCCAAAAATGCAGCAATCTACAGAGAGATTTGATATCATTCTCCCTTTAGCTGGAGGATCGGAAAGAATCTCTTGATAATTATCTAAAGGCATATTAAAATGGTTAGGTACTGTAATATAATGAATATTGTCTTAATGACAATATTCATTATTAATAAAATTTAATATTTAGTCTATAATCATACTTTTAACCTATCCAGAAAGTCGCAATTGCTATCTTCACGCTGCATGAGTTATCGCACAGAATTTAAGAAAAATCTATACTTAGCGCTACCCATAATGGGTGGTCAGCTAGGACAGATTACTGTAAACATCGCCGATAACATCATGGTAGGAAGACTAGGCGCTGAGGCACTTGCCGCAGTTTCTATAGGCAATGCAATCTTCGTTGTCTTCATGGTGGTAGGACTAGGTATATCCTTTGGTTTGCCTCCCTTGGTTTCTGAAGCAGATGGTATAAAAAATTACTCATCCTTAAAAGAGAATGTCCGCTCAAGCATCTTCATAAACTGTGTGTATGGAATAATAGCCATTGCAGCGATTTATATACTTATTCAATATCTCCCTGAACTGGGCCAAGATCCTGGGGCCGTAAAGGCTGCCATTCCATATCTAGAAATTACCGCTTGGACTATGATGCCCATAATGATCTTACAAGGATTAAGGGGATATGCAGATGGTATGTCATATACAATAATCCCTATGCTTGCAATGGTAGGAGGCAATGTCATAAATATCATAGGTAATTATCTCCTCATCTATGGAAATCTAGGATTTCCTGCTTTAGGAGTTGCAGGAGCTGCAACTGCAAGTTTAATAGCACGATTCTGTATGATTGCCATTATCTTATACTTATTATTCAGAAAGAAAAATCTCTGGCGACATTTAGATTTTAATATTTTTAAAAGCAAGCTGGCTAATATTAAAAACATTCTTAATCTAGGTATTCCAACTTCTCTGCAGATGTTTTTCGAAATATCTGCTTTTTCAGGAGCTGCCTTGATAATGGGTAAAGTTGGAAAAATAGAGCAAGCTGCTCATCAGATTTCAATCAATCTTGCCTCCACAACTTTTCTGATATGTTCAGGATTAGGAATGGCCGCGACGATAAGAGTAGGCAATCAATATGGATTTAAGAATAAGGACTTGATGAAAAAGGCAGGTATGTCAGCGATTGTCCAGGTTACCCTATTTATGGCAATTTCAGCCATTCTGTTTTTCTTATTCAGAACCTGGTTACCATGGCTTTACATTGAAGATCTGGATGTAATCGAGATTACCGCTTCGCTTTTAATCATGGCAGCTATATTCCAGATTCCTGATGGAATTCAAGTAACTGCACTGGGTGCCTTGCGTGGGCTACAAGATGTAAAAACGCCTACCTTAATTACCTTAATAGCTTACTGGTTATTCGGAATTCCACTTAGCTATTATACAGCTCTACATACATCTATAGGATACCGAGGTGTATGGCTAGGATTGATAGCAAGCCTAAGTGTGTCTTCACTATTGTTAACCCTACGATTTTTAAGACTGACCAAAACTCAATAGGTAAGTTTCAACTTCTTTTTTAATTTGTTTTTCCAGTTTTTATGGATACATATGCTGGAGTAGAGCTCTTCCTCAAATCCAAAGCCCTTAGACAACTCTGGATCACTATACATAAGTATTTTCATGGGTTTTCCAGCGTGGTTTCGAATCATTAAATCTAACAGTATATTCTGTAAGGGTCTAGGCGTTTTTTCAAAACTGAACAGTTCATAAAAGGAATTGTGAGAAACCAGATAAAAACTTAAAGCCAGTAAACGTTCGTCTCTACTGTCGACCGCCCCAGTGGAAAAACCTATGCCTCTATGCATGGCATTGTACATTATCCGAAGCATAGCATTCTGCGTGTATGGAGAGAACCTCATGGCATCGACTCCACGCTCTGGCTTAATACCTGAAACCAATTTCATGAATTCTGGTGCTCCCTCTGATAAAGAACTTTTAGCAGCTTCACTATACGCACTGGCTAGAGAATCATAGCCTTTTCCGACGTGTACAATACTGCGCATACTGGTTTTCTTCTCATATCCAGAGAGGTATCTATTACCGATGGCAGTTGAGATTGGATACCAAGACGCAATCTGGTTTTCTATACACAACTCAAGCATGCTTTCTATTCTAGTCTTGTTAAGTACGTTGACCGAATAAGGTCCTAAAGAAGGAAGAAGGTTATACTCTTCCGTACTCAGAGCTCGATTAAATATAGGCATCACAGATTCGTAATCATCTTCTACGATAGCATCCCATTCCTTAATTGCGGCCTTCAGATACCAGTAATAACCATAGACATTTCCGTTATGTGCATAATGAACACAACCATTCCACTTATCTTTTTCGATATCATCAAACTTCACATATCTATACATAATTACATTGTATAGTATATGAATCACTATTGCCACCCTATTGTTCACAAGACTAATCATATACATGCTTTATATTCGTATCATGCAAGAACAGCCGTGCATCATATGCAATCAAGAAGGTCGATCACCGAGTATAGAACACATCGTTCCGCAGAGCCTAGGAAATATCCACTACATCTTGTACAAGGGATTGGTCTGTAAGCATTGTAACAATAAAATTGCACGAATCGAATCAACCGTTCTTAACAGTAGACACTTTCTCGAAAAAAGAAAACCACATCTACTTGATGGCGTGCATAATAAGCCAGCATCTCTCCAAGCACAGCAAAGATTTCTTATGAAGATGGTATACGAAGGATTATATGCTTCGAGAAAATCCATATGGACATCTCTCGACCATGATCGGTGTCGTCATTTTATTCTCAGTGGTGGAGAGTGGCCATTTCGAAATATAAAAGTCCCCAACCAAAAATTTAAACCCGTACCTAAGTTGTGGAATGCCTTTCTTCTAAAAAGGAATAAAATATTTCTAGGATATTTCGTCTCAAGCAATCAAGAATTATATGGACAATTTAAGTACCATAATATTCGCATGGAAATGAGAATCCAGTAGAATGATAATCAAGAATTAAGACGTTCTGTACTTAACATTAATGCTTCCGCAAACATCTTTTTATTCACTTCTTTTTCCTCTATGCAAGTATTAGGCGGGTAATAAGAAGTTTCAGAATAAGAGGGCCCATAAAGCTCAAACCTTTGCCTTGAGCGATAATTTCTCATACCTGGAATGGCTCTATAATTTCTTAATGATGCGATACTCAAGTAACCATTAGCTACAATAGATTCTCCAGGATAAGTCTCTGCAAGTACATGCCCTTCATAATGAACAATCTGAGATCCTCCATCGGTACTGTTTTCTAGAATAGGTACATCCGCAATTCCTGCAGAATTAGCAGAAACAACGTAACATATATTCTCAATCGCGCGAGCTTGCTTAGAAATGACTTTCTTAGTAGGGCGTGGACTACCAATTTCTGAGGATGAGTGACAGATAACCTCTGCACCTCTCATCATCAGACAACGAGCAACTTCTGGATACAAGATTTCTTCAGAGGCTATACAAGCAAGTCTACCTATAGATGTGTCTGCGACTGGAAATAAAGATTCATACCCATACACCTCTACGTACTTATCTAAGACATCATGAGGTGTGGGCGTATAGACTGAATTTAATCGACGATAATTAAGTACTTTATTACCAGAATCATCTACAATGAAACTAGATTGAAAATATAAATGAGAGAAGTGATCATCAGATTCATAATAATTTCCAGAGATAAATACATCTGTCGATTTAGCTATCTCCCCGATAACTGAGAATAGGTCATCGTCCCCTTTAATTACACACTTGCTTCTCCATTCTTTCAGTGATTCCCTCATCGGGAACCCTGTCATAAAATATTCTGGTAAGACTACCAGTTTCAACGAATCCCCTAGAAATTTTTTAGCTGCAAAAATCTGTTTATGCAATTCATCGAGCGTCTTTCTCATACGTGCATAAGCATCCTTTCTATTCGGATATTTATTAACTGCGTAACACTTAGTCTGCATGGCTAAAGCCATATAATCTTTTATTGATGTATGGTGACTCACTTAACAATGTTTTCTGTAATCTTTTCTAGACAAGATATCAATTGTTGCTTCTCTTCTTTTTTCAGCCCTCTGAGCATAGCTGTATTAGAAGCATATCTGGCGGGTTGCATTTTCTCTATAATTTTCTGACCCTTCTTAGTAAGAGCGAGTCTCTTTTTCCTCCGATCTTTATCATCTTCATCTTGAGATATCAAGCCTTTATTTATAAGCGGTGTGAGGAGGTTTGTAACATTGGCTCTGGTCACACCTAGAGAATCTGCGAGTTCTGAAGCCATAAGTGGTTTCTCATGCATATTCCTCTTTAAATAAGGAAGATTCGGATCCTTGGCAAGATGTATAAGGATTACCCATTGTTGATTGGTTAATCCTTCTTTTTCAACCCACTCTAGATTCTTCTTCAACAATTGAGTTGAAGTCTCATAGATAGCCAGAAGAATCGAAGTGTCTATATTTTTCTTAATCATGTTTTCATTAAATTATATTCCAGTGAGCTGCATTGAATATAACCTAAATCGTATAATTTATTCAATTTCGACCCTTGAATTGGTAAATATAAAACTTCGTACGTTAAAATATGTCACTTCTATATATGATGCCAATATACAAGGAAGAGAAAACGAGGTTTAACATAGAATTTATTATTCCATTTAAAGATCAATTTCAAGGATGTTTAAGAATATCTATCCTAAACTATTGTATCTTCAATTTAAATTAAAACGTCATTCAAGAATTGAAAAATAAGAGGCATTTTGATCCTGCTGTTGATGATTCCAACTGGAAAGAACTATTCGATAAACATTTTCAAGATCTACAGTCCTTAAACGCCATTTCGAATTTATGGATAACAGGTTTTTCTAGATTAGGAATAGATACCTATAGAAGACCCACAGCTGAGCAATTAACAGATTCTGTAGCGCCGCACACAGCATACAAGTTTATACAGACTGATGATCACCTTATCTTGGAACAGAGAGAATGGTACGAAATGATTTCTAATTTCAGTATGCCCCTAACTTGTTTCTTAAGGAAACCAGAAGAATTAAACTACTGTGATGAACCTGATATATGGCATGACATTATGGGGCACATTCCTTTTCTGGCTACTCAAGAATATTCAGACATGTACCAGTTACTTGCTAGCACTTATATACAAGCTTATGATTTAGGAAGAAAAGATCTCTTACAAGAACTGGACTTTATAGGAGGGATGATTATAGAACTTGGCTTGATAAAAGAAAATCAAATGATAAAGGCTTTCGGTTCTACCTTTTATTCTTCATCGGAAGTATTCGAAGCTTTCAATCCCGAAAACCAAATCCAGTTTACCTTAGACGCATTGAATTCTGGCGAAACCTATGACCGTCATAGTTTTCAAGGCAAGTATTATATTATTGATTCACTTGATCACCTTGTAGAAATTATCAAGCATGTCCATAATAGGTTATAATAATATATTTAAGACATTTAAGTTCTAGTTTTCAGTCAATGAAAATTTCAATTCAGTAACTGGCTTATTAGACGAAGAAAATTTTTCGATGATCTGCCAAGAGCATCCACCAGGACCAGTAAAAATAAAACTCCGTTCACCGAATTCGTTTTTAACTATAGGCTTAGGATTTAAGCCATGATTGCCAACTCTCTGAAATACATCATCTAACTTAGCTGTATAAAAAGAATGCAGGGTAATACCTTTCTCACCTATGCGCTGGTTATGGCGCTTATCCGGTTTCGGGCCACGAGGGCTAAAGAATTTAAGCTTACCACAGATATTATTAGGTGAAACAAATCCTTGATACCAGTGGGACTCTCCTGCCGACATCTGGAAAACTTGCTTGGGTCCTTTCTGCCAATCTCCATCAATGACTGGTTCTGACTCGGCCTTTAATCCCAGCGCAGAAGACAAGTATGACATTACTTCCATATCATCTACCTTAATTATAAAATCATGATGGGTAAATTCACTGGTCTTTAATTTAGCATGATCTCCGATGGTTCCATACCCTTCTATATGGTATCCATATCTCTGAAAAAAAACATGATTAAAAAATTCACCATATACTGCGTTCTCTCTTACCAGAACAGGTCTTTTATAAAAGTCTTTATCGCCATCATTTAACCCAAATAAATCGTCGGCAATCGGCTCTATAGGCAACCACTTTTTTCCATTTTCCCTAGCAGACTTGTAGACATCATAAAGCCTAAATATATCATCTGTTTTCATGACTGCCATTCTCATTCCTATGGTTTCTGGTGGCATGTATCCTATTCCAGGTCCTCGGAGTTTATCCCAAGCTAGAATTCTCAACAAACCATGGCTGTCAATATCTCCGTTCTGAAGTCGATAACTTTTCAGTGTAGAATTTACTCCGTATATCTCAAGAGCTTCATTTGCTTTAAGCGATGAACTATCTACAACTGTGAATCCGTACTCACCGAAGTACTTTATCATAGACTTACCATCGTCCGTACCCACCATTACTTCATACACCCCACTTATCCCAGTATCAGGTAAATCTTGTGACTGAATAGAGGAGACTAACAGAATAGATAAGAAGAAAAAAAACATTCTAAAACTCATTGGAATTTTCATGTCAGATAAGTTATACTTTAAGAATAAGCTTGCCGAAGTTTTTTCCAGTAAACAACATCTGTAATGTCGATGCAAAGTTTTCAATCCCTTCTTGAATATCTTCTTTCACTTTTAATTCTCCAGACTCAATCCATTGTCTGATGTCTTTTCTAGCTTCTCCATATCTATCTAAAAAATCAAAAACGATAATTCCTGTCATATATCCCCTAGCAGTAACAATTTTCATATAATTCTTAGGACCATACATTTCTGAACTGTTGTACTGAGATATCGCG
>CALIQO010000376.1 GCA_938044055.1 uncultured Saprospiraceae bacterium | reverse complement strand
ATGTTGCCTGGTCAAGGTAGTATATTGTCACTAGGAAAAGGACACAGAGATCATATGCTTGTAAAACAAGATGTATCGATGTTTAGTCAGTTTTCTACAGCCAGAGGAGTAGCCCCAGGAACATTGATAGGCGTTATCTCAAAGTGGAGGGATCTATATCACAATGCTTCGCATGTCAGAGATTATCAGACTAAGACACGTGCTTCTCAAAGCGGAATGCCTAGAGCAACCATTGATAAAGAAACAGCAGCACTTATACCAGTGACACAGAAACAGATGCCTGTATTCTTTAAAGCGGAAAAAGTGCTTAACATACACAGAGTTCTTAAGCTTCAGAAAGAATTAGGTTTCGATCTAGTTCTGACAGAAGTTAAGCAAGCCTATCCCATTCTTGATAAAATAGCTGCAAGTAGAACGAAGGTTTTACTGTCTCTAGATCTACCTAAGGAAGATAAAAAGAAAGACAAGAAAGACGATGATGAGAAAATAGATCCGGAGAAAGAAGCGCTTAACAAGAGGAAGATGGAAGCTCAGAAATCCTACCTCACGCAAGCAGCAATGATGGAAAAGAAAGGAGTTAAGTTTGGATTTTCTTTCCTAGAGTCTAAGGCTAAAGATCTTAAATCTAGTATCCGGAGATTGATTGAAAACGGGTTATCAGAATCTGCTGCCCTGGCTGCATTGACAACGAATCCTGCAGAGATGCTCGGAATCTCATCTATGGCAGGTACAGTTGATCAAGGAAAAATGGCTCACTTAGTTTTAACAGATAAGCCTTATTTCGAAGAGAAGTCTAACATACGCTACGTCATTGTAGATGGACAACAGTATGAATTCGAAGTAAAGGAAAAGAAAAAGAAGAAAAAGACAGGTGATGGCGATGGTGGAGATGGAGACGAGATAGGAGATATCACAGGAAAGTGGACTTATGAATTAGAAATTCCTGGCCAGACTCGTGGCGGCAACTTAATTATTGAGAAAGAAGACGATGATTACATAGTTAAGATATCTAATGACGAAGCTCCAGACGATTATGAGGATTGTAACAATGTGACGATAGACGGAACCAACCTGACATTTTCTTTCAATGTTAACGAAGGAGGAATGTCGATGGACCTGACATTTGACTTAGAAATAGAAGGAGACTCATTTGAAGGATCTATAATTGCTGGACAATTCGGAAGTTTTCCAGCAACCGGATCAAAGGTTGATCCTAAATAAGCCTAATTGATAAATAAAGAATAGAAAATCATGCAATACTTAAAATATATAAGCATCCTACTTCTACTTCCATTCATGGCATCTTCACAAGATGTACTTATTCAGAATGGTACAGTAATCACCATTACCGATGGGGTTAAAGAAGGAACAGATGTACTCATCCAGAATGGAAAAATTACAAGAATAGGAGAAGGATTATCCGCTCCTTCAGGAGTTGAAACCATAGATGCTACCGGCATGCACGTTATGCCCGGTATCATAGATGCCCATTCTCATATAGCCCTTTCTGTTGTCAATGAGGCGACAGACCCTAACACAGCTCATATCAAGGTAGGAGATGGATTAAATCCCTTAGATGTATCTATATATCGAGCACTAGCCGGTGGAGTTACATCCTCACACGCCATGCACGGTTCTGCCAATGCAGTCGGAGGACAATGTGAAACCATCAAGCATAGATATGGAACAATGGATCCAGACGAGTTGGTAATGGAAGGCGCTCCTAGAACCATAAAGTTTGCCCTAGGGGAGAATCCTATGCGGGTACATGGAGAAGGAAGGAATATAATGCCGAGAACCCGTATGGGGGTAGAACAAGTGTTTAGAAATTCATTTGGAAAGGCACAAGTATATCGCCAGGAATGGGCAGATTACAGATCTGGAAATAAAAAATCGCCACCAGAATACTCTGAGAAGATGGAAGCAATGGTCGATATCTTAGAAGGAGAAATTATCATTCATTGCCATTCATACAGAGCAGATGAAATACTTATGCTTTTAGGCGTACTTGAAGATTATGGTGTAACTAAGATATGTTTCCAGCACGTCAATGAAGGTTTCAAGGTAGCTCCTGAGCTTGCAGAATACGGTGCTATGGCATCTGTTTTTGCAGATTGGTGGGCATACAAGTTTGAAGTGTATTACTCAACTGCCTACAACGCTGCGATTCTAACTAAGAATGGTGTTGTTACCTCTATTAATAGTGATTCTGGAGAGTTGATAAGACACCTCTACCATGAAGCAGCTAAGACTCAGAGATATGGTGGATTAACGGATAATGAAGCACTCAGATTAATAACACTGAATCCAGCTATTCAGTTAGGTATACAAGATAGAGTAGGTTCGATAGAGGTCGGGAAGGAAGGAGATGTTGCTATCTTCAAGGGTCACCCACTTTCTATCTATGCTGTTCCACAGGTAACAATTGTAGATGGTACTGTGAGATTCGACATCAATAAGGATGCACCTGACATGAGAATAGATATAGATCCTGAAGAAGCAATTCCTGCTTTCTATCATCAAGAGGAGCACGATGAGCATAAGTGTATGCAGGACGCTTTTGAACAGTTGTTTTTATCAGAGAAACATTAATGGTTAATCTTAAAAAGAGAAAAATGAAAATCAGAAATTATATATGGTTGTGCTTACTTGTGATGTTATCACAGACGTCGTACGGCCAGCAAGTAACCAAGTCTAAAAGTGGAACATTCTTACTTAAGAATGCCACCATCCATACCATTACCAATGGTGATATCCAAGGAGATCTACTTATCAGAGATGGGGTCATTCAAGATATAGGAAGAAGGGTAGAAGCAAGAGATGCAGAACAGATAGATTGTACCGGTAAGCACATATATCCTGGATTTATAGATGGAGGAACTACCTTAGGTATGAGTGAAGTCGGCGCTGTTTCCCTTACCAATGATTTCAGCGAAATAGGAGATTTTATTCCTCATATGCAGGCACTGACAGCTGTCAATCCCAATGCCGTTGCTATTCCAGTTACTAGATTAAATGGAGTTACTTCTGTCATCGCGAAGCCTTCCGGGGGATTGTTTCCAGGAACGGCGGCATTGGTTAACCTTCATGGTTACACGCCTCAGCAGATGTATGCAGGATTTAAAGGGGTGATTATGAATTTTCCTTCTACAGGACGCAGAGGAAGAAGAGATAGGAGATCAGATGATGATATCAAGAAAGACAATGATAAAGCGCTTAAGAAATTGAATGATATATGGGAGAAAGCGATGTTTTATGCTAAAGTAGATTCTATGGGTCAAGCCAAACGTGTAGAACGAAATGATTTCAATCCTCAGATGGATGCCATGATGCATGTCCTTTCTGGTGAAACTCCACTGATGATAGAAGTACATAAAGACACAGATATTCTTGCAGCTATTAAGTGGGCTAAAAGCAAGGGAACCAATGCTATTCTTACTGGAGTATCAGAAGGATGGAGAGTTGCAGATTCTATTGCTATGTCGGGATTCCCAGTAATTACGGGTCCTGTTCTTAATACGCCTTCGAGATCTTCTGATAAGTATGACGCTCCATATAGAAATGCCAGTGTCATGCAGAAAGCAGGGGTAAAAGTTGTCATCCGGTCTAACGATAGTGAGAACGTGAGAAACCTACCATTCAATGCTGGATTCGCAGCGACATATGGCATGGGGGTAGAGGAAGCTCTAAAAGCCATTACAATCAATGCTGCAGAAGTATTTGGAGTAGCGGATAAGTTAGGGTCACTTGAAAAAGGGAAAATGGCTAACCTCTTCGTTTCAACGGGTGACCCTTTTGAGATGAAGTCAGATATAACACATCTTTTTATAGGTGGATACCAGATTCCTATAGAAAGTCGTCATACTTTATTATACGATGAATTCTTACAGAGAGATCCTGGATTGAAGAAAGATTAGGATAAACTATAACTGAAAGGAAAAAACCGGGCTTAAGTCGATGTTGATTTAAGCTCGGTTTTTTAATTGTAAGTCTATTGTGATTACTTACTTTATTATTTTAGTTCTGAAGTCCAGACAACGTATATCCGCTGAAAAACGTCCAGATAATCTCGGAAGCATTGATGTCATCATTGGTTCCAGGAAACTTGAAGCTGGTTCCAGGCCAGGTATGTCCGCCACCATCGATTTTATAAAGACCTGTTTCTACTTCTTTATTGCAGCCAAAATATTCAAGATGTTCTACAGTACTTCCATCCGTCGTTACCTTGTCCTCAAGATTTCTACTCCATTGAGGCGTGTCGCAACCATTCTGTTCTACCCAGTATTCCATAACCTCATCCATGCTTTTAGACCAAGCATTACCATTGAATGGAACTACATCATCGTCTGTCCCATGGAACTGAAGAATGGGCGTCGGATGATCAGGATTGCAATTATCATAGACATATGGTGTCATAGATCCAGTAACAGAAGCAATGGCAGCTATTCTATCACCTAACTGGCAAGCGAGAAGATAACTCATGTATCCACCGTTAGACATACCAGTAGCATAGATCCTATCTGCATCTATTTTATAAATCGCTGACAAGCTATCAATTAAGTTTTCAATAAATCCCAGATCATCTACTGTACTTCCTTGTGTAAATCCTCCCACATTCCAGTGTGTTACTCCATCTACTAAAGTACCTTGAGGATGAACGACTATAAATCCTTCTCTATCTGATATTTCTCTGAAATCACCATAGAGCATCTGTTCTAGAGATTGGCTACCTAAGCCATGCATATTGATTACAAGTGGTACATCAGTTTCATGTGTATAGTTGCCAGGTACATAAGCGATGTAACTTCTATTAAGGTTATCATGTAGTATTGAATCTGTGATTGTACCTGTTTCAGGTTTCTCAATAACTACTTCAGGTTCTTCTACTTCAGGTACTTCATCCTTACTACAGGTAGTTATAATTAATGTACATACTATGGCAAGAAAAAAGTAAAATGGAAACCTAGTTATAGTATTTCGATTATTCATAGAAATGGATTTTATGTATTGTTCTTAGTAAACGGTTATCTCTACTAGATTGTTTTTATACTTGACATCAAGAT
>CALIQO010000375.1 GCA_938044055.1 uncultured Saprospiraceae bacterium | reverse complement strand
TGAAAACCTTAAAAATCTGCAGTATTTAGATTTATATACACCTCAATTAAAGAGCTTAAAAGGTCTAGAACTCTTGACAGAATTAGAAATGTTTTACAGTCAAGGAGCATATACATCAATTGAGGAACTGAAAACTCATTCGAAACTAAGAAGTTTTAGAACCTATGATAGACAAGATTAAAACGATAGCCATCGCAACTAAGAAGGTTGGTTGATTCGATTATCGATCATAGCCCTCTGTAATTTACTCAATGGTCTAGACAGGTTACTCAATGGCCTGAAATGTTCATTCCTATAGGCATACTTTTCTTGAAAAATAAGAAATGAGAATTCTTTTACTGCTATTATTAGCATCGTTTTCTAGTATAATATATGGACAGAATGGAGTAGGGATAGGAACACTTACACCAGATGCATCTTCCATTCTAGATCTTAACAGTACCGATCAAGGATTGCTAATTCCAAGAATGACGACCTTACAGAGAGAAGGTATCGGAAGCCCTGCAGATGGCTTGATGGTATATGATACCGATGAAAAAAGCTTGTGGTTCTATACTTCAACAGGTGGATGGAAAATTGTTACCTCAGGTATACAACCCTGGTTTAGCAATCCAGATGGGATTTTCTATGTTCCTAATAATGTAGCCATCGGAAGTCCCAGCAATAAAATGGATCACTTTTTAGTGGATTCTAGGGCCAACCCTCCTACAACTACTCATACCATGAAGCTTATTTCTAATCCTAATCAGATCGGCCTTGAAATTTTAAATCCGGGAGGATTCGCACTGAATTCTACGGGAGCCGCCTTCTTCAATGGCAACGTAGGTATCGGAACTTTACCTTCCCCACTAAACAGTGCATACATTAAAGCAACTGGACCCAACACAGCCGCCGCTCTTCTTGTAGAACACGATGGATCCAACAGTAATGCGCTTGAAGCTATAAACAATGACCCCAGTGGATATGCCGCATACTTTCAAGGAAACACCCAAGTAAGTTTTGGTAATTTCCAAGCAGACGATCTATCATTTTTTGGCGGAATCCCTTTTACCAATGCCACTGTTAATATTACTAATGCTATCGGTCAAGACAATGGCCTCTATGTAGGCACTAGTTCTCCTGATGGTACTGCACTAATAGTCAATGCTTCTGGTATAGGTAGTAAAGCAGCAACCGTAATCGGTCGATCAGAATTCAGGGACGGAGAATTACTTGTAAATCGGAGTAATCTCAGACTTAAAGAAACTGCTATAGAAATGCAGGGAGTAGATTTGCTTAAAAGTGCAACCATAGAGTATGAAGAAGCGGATGATCGCATCAAGGTTGTTGCAGATGCCTTTAATGTTTCATCACTTAGTGGTACAGGTACAAGGAATGTAGTTGTAAATGCAGAAGGAGACTTAATAGCATCAGAAGCATCTTCCACAGAAGAATACGATACTTCCTATTATATGGTTCACTATGCAGATTTCGAAGTCTATGAAGATGCAGGGGATGAATTAGATATATTTAACTGTACTGTTAGAAGCAACGGTGATGCAGGAAATGCAGGAAAGATAATTGCCCCCTTACACCTACCACATGAATCAGAAATTATACAGATTACTACTCATGGAAATAAAAAAACAACAGGAACGCTTTCCTTCTATTTACAAGAAATGAACGTTGCCAGTTCTTTTACGTCTTGTAGTTCAACGGTTAATATAGCTTCTCTAATTATACAACCAAGCTCAACGTACAGCATACCTTTCAATATAATGTTTAATACTATAACCACTCCATTGCCTATTGATAACAGTGAAAATGCATATGCTATTTTAGTAGATTCTGACGAATGGGGGGCTGATATAAATATCAGAGCAATCAGAATTACTTTCAGAACACAAAATAACTAGTTGCCATATCTTATAGCAATGTCATAAAACCTCTAGATAGGTATTCCTCTTGAGTATTACGACAACTATGTGTGAAAGTACATTGCCATCTTATAATATATATACTCATAAGATACAGCTTCTTTTATACAAGATTACTACAATAATAACCCTTCCTTATCTTGATGCCTGTGCCTAAACAACAAATTTTATAGGAAAAAAGGTACACTTACGATTGTTTTCAGAACAACCATCCAAAGAGTTTATTCAGGATTGAACTCCCGTTATCTATTTCGATAAAATGTCTGGAGGTATGATCGTCACACTCGTATACTATGATTATCTCTGAAAGATCGTTCTCATTGTTCCAATCATAAGGATGTGTTCCTGCTTCTAAGAAACCATCTACTAAAACAACTTTCAGTTCTTCATTGTCATCATAGACAGAGATTTTTACATCTGCAGATTCTTCCATGATTATACCTAACTCTATGTCACCTCGACTGTGGCTCTGCCAGGTCATCACACCTTCTGGCATTTTACCTTCAATCACCACCAGATTGAAATCGGTAGAATTATGAAAATTATAGTGGGTTAGCTTCTCCACAATATTCTGACCGGATAACTGCCCACAGCACAAGCATAGCAGAAATAAATTTAGCATTGAAATTACTTTTAACTTTTTCATGATGTTCATTGTTTTATACAAT
Source organism: uncultured Saprospiraceae bacterium (assembly GCA_938044055.1). Taxonomy (GTDB): domain Bacteria; phylum Bacteroidota; class Bacteroidia; order Chitinophagales; family Saprospiraceae; genus JABDLO01. Next base: position 2,236 of record CALIQO010000375.1, on the reverse strand, counting down.
GTTAACCACGTTTCTTCTGCCATGCTTGACAAGTCTCTGAACGCCGATTATCTGAGGCTATAAATGTATTACTTCCCCATGAACCGCATTTGAGCGGAAGCGGAAATCAAGCCCTAATTAAGGATAACGATTTTCTTCTGAAAAATAAGTTGATCACTACTACCTTTTATTATATATGTACCGTTGTCCTTGTTTTCCATGTCAATCACTATCCTTGATTGTCTTTCTCTACTCGAGTAGATCAACTGACCTTGTAGGTTATATACTTGAATATTCCAGTCGATATTCTCTTCTCCGAGATGTAAGAAAACCCTACCGTCAGAAACAGGCACTGGGTATACTTCTACCGCATCGGAGATATCATCATACACAGAACTAGGAGGACCTAGGATCGCTTCTATTGCAGCTCTTGCGTCTAGTTTTCCATGTCCCCAGGAATTATTAGGTACCGATCCTGTAAATCCATCCGTTCTTGCCGTCTCTCTTAGAATTGTTTTTATCTCTGTAGACGTAAGTGTAGGGTCTGCCTGAAACATCAGTGCCACTACACCAGCCACAACAGGGTTAGCACCACTTACTGCTCCTAGCGTACCATACATGTTTTTAGTATCATTGATGATAATATTTCCTTGAACTCTTCCGAATGCTGATCGAGGAGCATATGCTCCATATACCATATTGCCTGGAGCCGAAACATCGATGCCTGTTCTTCCATCTTGAGTAGGGCCGATACCACTTCCCGTCCATAATGAGCCTACCCCATTTTCATCCCCAGGAAAATCAAAATTTCCTCCTTGGTAATTCTGCCACGTGGTTCTGAGAATATATGAATTGGGACAGATGTTATTCTTGGCAGATGCAAGGTCCCAGATGGTTCCTCCTTCTTCTACGAAAGTCAGAAATCTATTATCTGCCCCGAGAATCCATGATTGGTTAAGCACGGCATCAAACCTCCCATTGCTTATTTTTTCTCCTGTAATCTTTAAAGTAATTTCTCCGATGCTTCCATTAAAATCAATAAGCAATTCTCTACGATCACTATCTGAACCAAAAAAGTCTACATCGGCACCTTGATTGTATAAGATAAATGCAGTCGTTGTCTCTCTGTAGTTGTCTACTTGACTATTAAGACTCCTATATGGACCAAAGGTGCCATCAGGTGTAACTACTTCTATAGATATATCATCGGCGGCGGCATACCACATGTCGAATCGCAATCCACTAGTTGCTTTCTTAATTTTTATATCCGTGGTTTCTCCTTGTATGAAATTTCCTCCAGCATGATTAGGCATACCTCCATCATCACTTGATCCACAGATGAATGCTGCCCCTTCTACTGTCGGCCCTACTTTATTATCAAGCATTCTGGCTATCTTGCTTGAACCATCTTGGGGGCCTTGAATAGAGCCAAAATTAGCGATCATCGATACGGGCTTATTCTCATCTCTTCCTACTTGCTTAATAAAGTCGATGGCATCTTCCAGTGAGTCATCGATTCTAGAAAAAGAAGCCTCAGCAGGTTCTCCATCGTGAGCTCCTGCCCCTTCACTTGTAATTTTAATAACGATAATATCTGCCTTAGGAGCTATTCCTATAATCTCCCCATCACTACCACTCCCATCACCTGCTGCTACACCAGCAGTTACCGTTCCATGACCAGATGCATCTCTTGTTGCCAATCTGTTTCCAGAAGAAAGGGCTGCATTAATCTGAGTGCGATCATAGAATGTTCCTTTTCCATAGGGGTTGTTAGTAGCACTGGCTCCAGTATCATCTGAGAGGTCCCAGATATATAGTATCCGAGAAGTGCCATCTTGATGGATGAAGTCTTCATGTTCGTAATCGATCCCTCGATCCAGAATAGCAATAATGGTTCCTTCTCCTGTCAATCCATAATCATCGATGACTTCTGTCATTCTGATTTCATTGAATAAAGTCTGGTCTTGTGAAATCCCATGCCCGTAGATAAAAATGGTCAATACTAGTGTGTACAATTTATTCATAGTTGCATTTTTTACTATAAATAGACCTGTAGATAATTAAGTCATCACTCTACAACACAAATTTTATATTCTTCCTCTTTTAAATATTGTTATTGGTACGATTGCCACCATTTTTTATTCATGCTATCGGAAGCAGAGAAGACCTGTCCTATAGGCGGGGTAATATAAGGTACTTCATATTTATCAGCTGCTGCTATAAATGCTTCTGCAGGCTCATACCAAGTGTGCTGATA
>CALIQO010000374.1 GCA_938044055.1 uncultured Saprospiraceae bacterium | reverse complement strand
AGACTTTACTGTAGATATAGGAAAATGTGGAATGCGCTCATAAGCCATCGTTGTACCTTCTTCCAGCTCTTCTGTCAATGAGCCCAGTCCCGTTCCTAAGATGGTAGCCACTCTCGGTCGCAACTCGGTGGACTCTAGGATGTAGTCTGAAGCTTCACGTGCTTTTTCGAAGATGTTATTCATGGGTGATATTAAGCGTTGAGATGTAGTTGTCGAAATTAAAAAAATTCATTGTCCTGTACAGAAACAATTAAGCGAATATATTGCTTTACATTTGTACTACTCACATCCTGTCAATAATGCAATTAGAAAAAGAATACGTAGAGGAAGATTTTATTGAAATTATAGGGGCTTCAGAAAACAACCTGAAAAACGTATCTGTCCAGATTCCTAGAAATAAACTGGTAGTCATTACTGGAATCAGCGGTAGCGGAAAATCTAGTCTGGTATTCGACACCTTGTATGCTGAAGGACAGAGAAGGTATATGGAAACTTTCTCAAGCTATGCTAGACAATTTCTAGGGAAGATGGACCGCCCTGAAGTGGAACGCATAGAAGGTCTAAGTCCAGTTATATCTATAGAGCAGAAAACAACTGCTTGGAATCCCAGATCCACAGTAGGTACAACAACCGAAATTTATGATTTTATGCGGTTGCTATATGCCAGAATCGGAGAAGCATATTCTCATCAGTCTGGTAAGAAGATGGTTAAGTATAGTGAGTCTCAGATCATAGAATACATCGATAGTCATTTTAAAAATAAAAAGATTGCTATCCTCGCTCCTATCGTGCGCGGTCGGAAAGGACACTACAGAGAACTATTCGAACAGACGAGAAAAAAAGGTTTTACTAAAGTGCGGGTTGATGGAGAAATCATTGACTTGATTCCTAAGATGCAGGTTGATCGGTATAAGGTCCATGATATAGAGATTGTTGTCGATAGACTCAAGGTCTCTCCTGCCATGGAAGAGCGCTTAATTGCTTCTGTACAGTCTGCTTTCAGAATCGGGAATGACTTTATTATGGTTCTAGACCTAGAGAAAGAAGATATAGTCCCGTTTAGTAAGCAACTTATGGATGCTGATTCTGGTATATCTTATGAGGAACCTTCTCCTAATTCTTTCTCCTTCAATAGTCCATATGGGAGCTGTCCGAGGTGTAAGGGTCTTGGTTATAAAAATCAGGTGGACATGGAAAAGCTTATCCCTGATTACGAAAAAAGCATCAACGAAGTAGCCATTAAAGCATTCGGTGAAGTAAGAGAAAACACGACATTCAAGCAACTCCGCGAACTTGCTAAGAAACATAAATTTTCTTTTTCTACTCCGATTAATGATATCCCTAAGAAAGCACTTGATATTATGCTGTACGGTGGAGATGAGTCTATCGCCGTAGATATAAAATATGGAGTACATGACTTCAGTTATAATCTTGCGTATAACGGAATTGTGCCTATGCTTGAGAAGTGGTACGCTGAAACAACCAGTGAAAAAATACGATCCTGGGCTGAAGAATTTATGTCTATCGTTACCTGCCCTGATTGTGGTGGTTATAGACTTAAAAAAGAATCTCTTCACTTTAAAATAGATGGCAAACATATCGGACAACTCGCTGAAATGGATCTGCAAGATCTCGCGGTCTGGCTCAAGGACATCGAAAAGAGACTGAATAAAAAACAGGTAAGTATAGGAAAAGAAGTGCTCAAAGAAATCAGAATGCGTCTTGATTTTCTCAATGAAGTAGGACTTACATATCTAAGTCTGAACCGACCTACAAGAACATTATCAGGGGGTGAATCACAGAGAACAAGACTGGCCACACAGATAGGCTCTCAACTTACTGGGATTACATATATCATGGATGAGCCCAGCATCGGACTTCATCAGAGAGACAACCATCGTCTGATAGAAGCGCTGAAAAACCTTACCACAATAGGAAACACCGTTGTAGTGGTAGAGCACGATAAAGACATCATGCTTGCTTCTGACTACTTGATAGATTTAGGTCCTGGTGCAGGAGACCATGGTGGAGAACTTGTTGCTGCGGCGCATCCTTCTGAGTTCTATAAAATGTCTGGCATAACTGCTGCCTATCTCAATGAAGAAACCGTAATTCAAGTGCCTTCTGAGAGAAGAAAAGGCAACGGAATGACACTAACGCTTAAGGGAGCAACAGGAAACAACCTTAAGAAAGTAGATTTAACTATACCGCTTGGTACAATGACTTGTGTCACTGGAGTGTCTGGATCAGGAAAATCATCCCTTGTTAATAGTACCTTATATCCTATTCTGAGAAATTACTTCTACAAGAGTTTACAGAAACCTCTACCATACGGATCCATCGAGGGTATGGATAATTTAGATAAAGTAATTGAAATAGATCAATCCCCGATAGGCAGAACACCCCGGTCTAATCCAGCTACCTATACAGGTGTATTTACAGATATCAGAAAGATATTTTCTAATCTGCCTGAAGCAAAAATTAGAGGTTATAAACCTGGCCGATTTTCTTTTAATGTAAAAGGGGGAAGGTGCGATACCTGTGAAGGAGGAGGAAAGAAAGTTATCGAAATGAATTTTCTGCCTGACGTGCTGGTCGATTGTGAAAAATGTATGGGTAAGCGGTACAACAGAGAAACACTAGAAGTTATCTATAAGGGTAAGTCTATATCCGATGTACTGGAGATGACAGTGGAAGAAGCGGTTAAGTTTTTCGAACACATACCTTCTATTTTCAGAAAATTGAAAACACTAGAAAGTGTAGGTCTAGGTTATATAACGCTGGGTCAGCAAGCAACCACATTATCTGGAGGGGAAGCGCAGCGGGTCAAGTTGTCACAAGAACTCGCTAAGAGAGATACCGGAAATACATTCTACATCCTAGATGAGCCTACCACAGGGTTACACTTTCAGGATATTCAACATCTTCTAGATGTCATCAACAAAATTGTAAATAAAGGCAATACCGTTCTGATAATAGAACACAATATGGATGTTATTAAGATGGCTGATCATATAATTGATCTTGGTCTAGAAGGGGGAAAAGGAGGGGGAAATATATTGTATGCAGGTACACCTGAGAAACTGGCTAAGAATAAAAAGAGCCATACCGCTAGATATCTTAAAGAGGAGCTCAAAATCAAGTAGGCTAAAAAAACAAATTTGCCCCGAATACACTCTAGACTCGGAGCAAATCTTAATACACTTTTACTAAGTGAAAATGAGAATTAAAACTATCTATCTGACTCCAAGTTAAGTTTTAATCTTGCTTCTCACAACACCCAGATTAGGATATGAAAAGTAAACGACACATTTATCTTGAATTACGTAACTAATCTTACAATTTTTAAACATCAGTTTTGTTCACATCAGACATGATACGAAGGAAGCCTACATTGTGCAGTTGATTAATTATATAAAAGAATGGATGTGAATAAAAAGATAGTTAAAATAAAAATTGCCCGTACAGCTCTCGATGCAGGGCAAATTCAGTTGAGAATTGAAATATAAAAAACTATCTATCTATATCATTGAAAATACCGTGCCAGAAATACCTGTAATTATCTATTAATTAAATAGCAAAAAATAGCGCAATAATTATACTCAAAGTAAAAAAGCATGCGTCGATTAACACATGCTTTTCAAATTCAATTGAATCTTTAGAATTTAATCTAAATAGTCTAACGTACACTCTGGATTTACAGGTAATTGTTTCTTTTGTTAAAATCCACTCATATCGTCGCCAATACAAAGAAGGATTAATTCGTAGATGAGTTCCATGGTTTAAGTTTTAAGATGTTAATTATTGATTACACTACAAATATAATCTACCATTCCTCTATGGCATATAACACTAAAACCACCAAATGGACATACCTAAAACACACCTGTGTGCGAATATAATAAACCTAAATCACTGTATAACAGCAATTTAAGACAATAACACAAACTCTATTCCTATGACAAAGATACAACACACAATCACATAAGGAAATATCACCATATCACAGAGTTGGACATGCCTAATTAATTAAATATATTTGCTTATAAGCCTTCATTTAGTTGATAATCAGTAAGATAATTAATCAGAATATGGACTCCTTCGAAAAACTTCAACAACTAGTTAGCATATATACCATTCAAAAATTTAATGTTATTTCTCTATTTTTTGCAAGTCATTCAATTCCAAAGGAAAAACAATTGTTCAACCTTGTTAAAGCGAATACTATAGAAAGCGATACTGTCTCTGAATTAAAATACGAATCTTCAAAGTCCTCAGCATATCTTAAGCTTAAGGATCGGTTGATAAAAAAACTCGAAAACGGACTCTATTATTTTGAGCCGAGCAAAGGTGTTTCCCCTATTGGCTCAGTCTACATAAAGCTTATTAAAAGACAATATCAATATAGGGTATATGCAATAACAAACAACAGTCAGCTAATTCAACAATCTTTAGAAAGAGATATATTTACTGCCCTT
>CALIQO010000373.1 GCA_938044055.1 uncultured Saprospiraceae bacterium | reverse complement strand
CGCCATGAAAGGTAAGGTAACCATCTTTTAGATCAAAACCTTGTTGTGGAAAATAGTAGCTTTGATCTATCAGATCGAAATAAGTATTCTTCATTTATTCTTCTTCATCTTTTAATATGGAAATTCCATAATCTTCACTCTGCCTTAACCAATGCGATTTATGTTTATACTTGGTTTTTTCTTTTCTTTTTTTCTTGCGATTAATGGCATCTTCAGGACGATCATTGTTTTTGTTTTTTCGATCGTCTCTGTAGTCTTTTTTCGTTTTCATTTTAATTAGATGTTAATTAGCTAAAGTCTGTTACTTACTCTTCACTATTCCCAAATTCATTGTCACTGTTGCTATTGAGTTCATTAAGAAAATCTTCATCTTCATGCTTTTCTTCATATTTTGTTTTAGCACTCTCTTTTAGATTTCCATCTTCGTCATAATCAGCGTCGCTTTCAATTATCGCTTCTGCCTTTGCTTCGCTCATTCTGATAAGGTAATGGAAATCCTCCGTTTCGAAGGGCAGTCCTTTTCTAAGTTCTCCTTTTAAATTGCTAAACGTGATTAGGTGTTTCGTAAAGCCCATAGGGTAAACCAACTTTATTTGTTCTATCACATCTGTTGGTAGCTTATCATAGTCTTTGATAACTTTTGGTTTTGACATGGTTATGATGATTTTATGATTCCAAGATGAATGATTCTACCTCCAGTCTGATTTACTGGGCTTATACTTTTACCTATAACTATACCATCTTCTGGGGCATAATATTCTTTGATTTTTATTCCGAAAATATCTCTCAATTCAGCAATTTTATCTCCTTTTTTTAGTAATTGACGAAGCTCAACATTGATGGTTAACAATCCTCCTGTATCTGTGTACAGCCATTTACTAGAAATGCACAAAACGGTATCCTTGTCATTCTCAATGGGTTCATCATCTACCATATCCAGATGACATAAGACATTATGTACACCTTCTACACCACTTCTGATTAAACGTTTCTGAAATGTGCTAGGATTTCCTACTTCCAAGGTAATCGCTGGGATATTAAGGTCGTCAGCTGCTCCCCTTAATGTTCCATCAGATGGTGGGTTGTGAACTATGATGTCTGCATTCTGCAGTAGTGCCATTTTCTTTACAATTTTCTGGCTCATATCTGCTCTTATATAATAACAATTGATTCTTCCGGTACTTGCAGTATGTAAGTCTAGTAAGAAATCAAAATGCTTGATTATCTTTTCTACGAACCGATATGCATATACTTGACTTACATTACCATTCTTTTTTCCAGGCATGATGTGATTAAGATCTACGCCATCATTAAATCTTCTTTTTTTTCTGATAAAGGCAGGAATATTTACTACAGGAACTCCTACAATGGTTCCTCTTAATTCTTTAGGATCCACCTCATTAAACAATCTTTGAATTACTGAAATTCCATTGAGTTCATTCCCATGTACTGCTGCAGTTACGCCTAAAATAGGTCCTTCTCCTACACCGCGCGCTACCATTAAAGGGACATTGATCGGTGAACCAAATCCATCTGAAATTAACTTTAACCAGTAAAAATTAATTTCCCCCTTGTTGGTTGCGCTTATATCGAATTCTTCTATATGGCTGATCTCAGGCAATCTGTTCATCTGTATGGTCTATTATTTTATTTATCAGAGAGTGTATAATTGGTTTTCCTGTCTGGAATTCTGCCTGAGGAAAACCGCCTATACTTAGTGTGTTGATTTCTGATAGTATTCTATCTCCATTATCATCCAATAGTGTATCAACACCATATATAAGTATACCTTGTTTTTTAAGATGTGGATTTATTTTTTTTATAATTTCTACTTCATTAGAAGTAACCTCTGAAGACACAGACTTTCCTCCTTGAGCGACGTTGCATATCCAAGAGCCCTCTCTGGGTAATCTCAGTGACGAAGCCAGAATTTCTCCACCCACAACTAGTATCCTTTTATCTCCTTTACTCACATTCTTCAGATATCGCATTGACAGCATACCTTCTTCTTTTAATTGGTCTTTTATTTTTTCTAGATATAACTCTGTATTATATTGATTGATGCCATCATCTAGGGTTGCACCATCAATTTTAAGTAATCCGCGCCCACCATATTCTCTGAGCGGTTTTAGAACTATGGGGTAATTGCATAACTCTTCATTTACATCATCTACAGAATGACATAATCTAGTGTCTGGACAGATATCTGGAAAATTAAGCAAGTACTTTTTATTGCTTGTATGGATTATGCCTTTAGGCTTATTTATCATTACGGCATGAGAAAAAACTTCTTCAACCCAATAAAGAAAATCATCGGATATGGGTCTGGGCAACCTCATTAATACTATATCATAATCGGAATGCTTAATTTTCTTAAGATCTGATTTGTAATATTTATCTGATTCAGAATACTTGAAGTCCGGGGTCACCTTATGAACAAATAACGCACTCCTTTGCATGCCATTAAAAAACAAGTCGTTTTCTTTTAACCCTCTACTTGCAATATCAATAGAATGGCATCTAGGATGTCCCATCAATTGTGAAAGAATAGCATATATCGAATTTTGATCAGAGTGGCCGCTGTGATCGGTCAAGACTAAGATCCGATATTCCTTTTTCATGGCATTATTTCATTTAACAGAGTCATATCATTGTTTAAGGATTTGAATAATTTCATTCTAAATTTCCCTTTACTATTGTATAGCGTTTTACACATCTTATCAATCGCAATGGTTGATAGCACAGTTTGGATATAAGCCTCGACAAGATCATCGAGCCCTAATCCGAGTTTATTGAAATCTCTCCTATCCATCAGCATGAGGCGATTGGTGTCAGAAGACCATTGATTAATTCCTTCCTTTATGGATAGGTTGGTACCTAGCATACTCCAACTGTCTAACCCCTTATCTATATGATCAGACAGAGGCTTAGCCGCTCTTCTGCTGTAGAAGCATAAGGGTTTTATTCCTGTTTCTGTGCTGCTTACCATTAATCTGAGGTCTGTTACGAAGGTTTCTCCTTTCGATGTAGGAATGGTCCCTACGTGATAGTACTTGCCATTGCTGCTTA
>CALIQO010000372.1 GCA_938044055.1 uncultured Saprospiraceae bacterium | reverse complement strand
TTTTATGCTTATTGTTTTGTAACCAACGAAATTAGATGAATTATCGATACTGTAACCTAGAATTCTATCAACTTTATTATAATCCGAAACAGTTACTTCTTTCTTAAAAAGGCTATATTTCGTTTTAAACCACTGAACTTTGTTCTTTTTACAGCACTTCCTCGAAACAAGTTTTCGAAAACTTCTTCTGTTATTTCTTCCCATTCTTTTCTGTCTTTTTCTAGTAACTCAGAAGAAGGCTCGAATTCTGGTTCTGTATGACGCTTACTAAACCTATTCCATGGACAGACAGCCTGACAGATATCACATCCGTACATATATTCTTCCATCTTTCCATGAAAGGATTCTGGTATCGACTCTTTCAGTTCTATGGTTAGATATGATATACACTTACTGCCATCCATTACATAACCGTTTTCTGAAATAGCATCAGTGGGGCAAGCATCGATACAACGCGTGCATGTACCGCAATGGTCCTTAATAGGCGTGTCTGGTTGTAAGGGTAAATCGATAATCAGTTCGGCTAGAAAGAAGAAAGAACCCATCTTAGGATCTATTAGCAATGTGTGTTTTCCCACCCATCCTACGCCGGACCTTCTTGCCCAGTCTCTTTCTAGAACAGGAGCAGAATCAACGAACGCTCGCCCTGACACTTCTCCGATTTCATCGTTGATTTTAACGAGGAGTTGCTTGAGCTTTTTCTTTACAACTTTATGGTAATCTCTTCCATAGGCATATTGAGATATTTTAGGAGCGCTAGGCTCTTGTTTTTTCTCTGTATAATAATTGTAACTTAAGGAGATTACAGATTGTGCTCCAGGAACAAGCTTGCGTGGATCCGTCCTTAAATCGAAGTGGTTTTCCATGTATCTCATGGTACCATGATTGCCTTGTTCAAGCCATGCCTCAAGCCTCCTTGCTTCTGGCTCCATAAATTCAGCCTCGGCAATTCCTACGGAAGAGAAGCCCAGGTTCTGGGCCCACTCTTTAATATTTCTTGATCGCTGTTCTTGATTCACGTTATTTCGTATTTCTACCTTTCCAGGTGTAAGAGCCTCCTCTTATCGCCCAGAATGCCATAAGGAAGATATAGAAAAAGTAGATTATGCTGCAAGAAAAGAAATACTTCAGAGGCTCGGATTGGCCGAAATATCTAGCCATTTTAGATAAGAGAAGGTAGTCCATAATCCATTTTATAAACAACATGAATGCACTTGAGAAAAGACTCAGGCCTCCTGTAAATGGAATAAGAAGAACACCTAGAACAATAACAGCATGGATTATAAATACATATGCTTGGATCTTAATAGGGCTATAGTGAGGATAATGCCTAGTTTTAGTAGACCACCTTTTTCTCTGTTGCCACATAGCGTTCCACGATTTAACAGGTTCAGTCCATACAGCAGCATTTAGACTTTTGATAAAATGGACTTCATCGGGTTTTTCTATGGCAAGTGATTGTATAAGAAAAACATCGTCACCAGATGCCAGCCTATTATGCGTTTTCATTCCCCCTACCCTACTGTAAGATTCTCTGGTAAAACTCATGTTTGCACCATTAGCAAGAAAGTATGATTTTCTCCAGATGCCATTAGCGATTGTCGCAACCATCATCAGAGCATCTAGCGACTGAAAAGCGGACAACCGGTCTTCATTATAGTTACTGAGAAGAGGGCCTGTTATAAAACTAGGACAGTCTGCTACATGCTTGTCGACAATGGTTTTTATCCACCCTTTTGAAACTTTACTATCTGCATCTGTACATATAATTATTTCGTTACTTGCCGAGGAAACACCGAGTTCTATTGCTTGTTTTTTGCCCGCACTTTTTCTAAGTGTAATCACCTCGGCCCCAGCCCTTTTAGCTATTGATTCGGTGGCATCTTCTGAGTGATCGTTGATTACTATCAATTCTCCTTCAGCACCATTTTTATGTAAGCTTGCTAATACACTTTCTACACAAGAGCCTATATGTTTTTCTTCATTTCGTGCAGGAATTAAAACAGAAACCGAGGCATGTGTATCCGTGTTTTTCTGGTTCCACTCTACTGTGTTTTCCCAGCCATCATGGATGTGTGCCATGAGATAGACATATCCGATAACAAGGATTAAACTGATTATAAAGAAGATTACGCTCACTGGCAAATGATAATTCCTAAGCAAGCTACGAAATTGCTGTTCTTAAGTAAAAAGATCGTCGTATTCGTTGCTGTCGGTTCTGGAAGTTGTGGTCTTAGGTTTTTCTAGTTCAGGCAATTCTAGAAAATCTTCCTCCTCTTTTAATTCTTCGTATTCTGTAAAGTCCTCTTCTTTTTTCTCATAAGCCTCTTTCATACTTCCTAGCTTGCGATTAAGAAGGGCCTTGAAAAAAATAAATCCTGCAGCAATAGGATAGCCTATAATCGTAAGAATGGTAGCTATTATCCCGAAAAGAGGTTTTGTCTTAATCATGTTCCATAGAAACTTAACATAACCTAGCGCTGCACGATAATCTATCAACAAGGACAAGATCAACAAGACAGGCGCGACCCATGAGAGAATGGTAAAAACACCCTTGGCGATAAAATACATGGACACAAAAAGAAGGACCAAGATTAAAAGAGCACCGATGCTCCCGAATGGACTTTTCTGTCCTTTTCCACCTATTTTAAATTCGCTTTTTATCGTCATAATATTATGATTCTACGAATTGCATATCATGCAACTCTTTATATAAACCATTTTCAATATTCAATAGTTCTTCATGTGGACCTAGTTCGACCAGGTGGCCCTTATCTAAGACTAAGATGTTATCAGAATGTCTGATCGTCGATAGCCTATGGGCAATAATAATGCTGGTCCTTTTTTCTATCAACTTCTCTATAGCATACTGAATTATTGCTTCTGTTTCGGTATCTATCGATGAGGTTGCTTCATCTAATATCAGAATATCTGGATCAAAAACCAAAGCCCTGACAAATGAGATTAATTGCCTCTGTCCTACAGATAAGTTTCCACCCCTTTCTGTTATGTGATAATCGTATCTTCCAGGAAGGTTGTTGATAAACTTATCTGCACCTAGAACCTTAGCAGAAGCTTCTATCTTCTCAAGTGATATAGAAGGGTCCATAAGTCTGATGTTATCTGCTACCGTACCATCGAAAAGAAATACATCTTGCAGCACAAGAGAAATTCTTCTTCTCAGAAAGTCTAGGTCATATTTTTTAATGTCTACATTATCTATACAGATGGTGCCATCGGTTACTTCATAGAAACGGTTAAGCAAGTTGATAATGGTTGTTTTACCAGAACCTGTGCTTCCTACAATACCTAGTGTGTCGCCATCCTTAACGGTAAAGGTTATGTTCTTAAGGACAGGATTATCTGGTTCGTATGAAAACGAAACCTCTTTGAAAATTATGTCTCCTTTCAATTTTTCTGATGAAACCGATCCCGTATTTCTGATTTTATCATCGTTATCTATTAATTTAAAAACGCGTTCTGCTGCGACTAAACCCATCTGCAAGGTGTTAAACTTATCGGCTACAAGTCGGATAGGACGGAAGAGAAGATTGATGAATATCGGGAAGGAGATTAATGCACCTAGAGTTACGGTATCGTTGAAATATCCACGAGCACCTATCCACACCATCAGCGCCAGGGTTACAGAGGAGATCAATTCAACAACCGGAAAAAACACGGCGTAGTAGAAAATTGAATCTAGGTACGCTTGCTTATAGTCTCCATTAATCTTCTTGAATTTTTTCATTTCCTTTTCTTCAGCATTGAATATCTGGACAATAGGCATTCCCGATATTCTTTCTTGTAAGAAGGCATTCATTGCAGAGACCTTGCTTCGCACTCGTTGAAACGATTCTTTAACTTTCTCTTTAAAGATGTAGCTGGCAATAATCAAGAAAGGTAAGGTCGCCAGACTTATTAAAGTTAACCTCCAGCTCGTAAAAAACATAACCCCGATTACTGCGAAGATTGTAAGGATATCAGCAAGCATGGTTATTACTCCTTGGGTAAATACGTTATTGATGGATTCTATATCATTAATGGTTCTTGTCGTAGAAGTTCCGATAGGCGTTTTGTCTAGAAAACTAAGCTTCATCTTTACCACATGATTGAATACACGCATCCGCATAGTCTTAATAACTAACTGACCCAGATAAGCAGAAATATATATAAAATAGTATCTCATGCATACATTAATCAAGACAACAACAATGAAGACGATGGCTAGAAATTTAAGCCCAGCAATATCACCGACGACTATATGGTCATCCACCATTCTAGATATGATATAAGGCCTGATAGTAGATATCGGTGCAAGTAGAATAGCAAGAGCGATACAAGTAATAAACACGCCCTTGAAGGGTCTAGCGATTGCCAGTACTCTTCCTAGTAAACTTAAGTCTAATGCTTTCTTACCACTCATATAGTGTTATAATAACTCTTCCGCCGAAAGAAGGTTTTCAGTATTTAAACAGTAAAGATACCTGAGAAACTCAGTTGATTCAGTCATCCTCCACCTTTAACGCAACTTTTACACAAGTACTATGATAACAACCCTTCATCCATGAAGGAAAAATAACCCGAATCAGAAACGATTAAGTGATCGAGTAGAGATAAATTAAAAGTACGGCAAGCTTCCGATATTTTTTCAGTAATCTTCTTGTCTTCAATGCTGGGTTTTAAGGAACCGGAAGGATGGTTGTGAACAAGAATAATCCCGGAAGACAAGGATTCAATTGCTGGTTTAAGAATAAGCCTGACATCTACCACAGTGGAAGAAACACCTCCTTTACTTATGAGGACATTGCGTGTTACTTTATTTCGACGATTCAGAAGGATGACCCAGAATTCTTCTGATACTAAGTCTTCTAGCAACGGCCGTATATGGTTATAGGCATCCGCACTACTGGTGATGTTCTCAACTTTAGATTCATCGGATTTTCTCCGAGAAGAAAGCTCAAGCGCGGCCAATATTGAAATGGCCTTAGCTTCACCGATGCCCTTATAAGACACTAATTCATCTACACTAAGCCTGGCAATCTTATTGAGGGATTGATTGTGGTCATTGAGTAACCGTTGACACAAGGCAAGAGCAGATTCACCTTTGCTACCCGATCTGATTAAAATGGCCATAAGCTCTGCCGTAGAAAGAGATTTTCTTCCCCTGGCTATAAGTTTTTCTCGAGGCTGGTCTTCGTCTGACCATGCCTTCATAG
>CALIQO010000371.1 GCA_938044055.1 uncultured Saprospiraceae bacterium | reverse complement strand
ATGCATAAATCGTACCATATCTATGCCTACTCGCTGTAAAAAAGAAAAATCTCTTGATAAATAGGCTGGGTTGATTTCTGCTTTATGGGATACATTTTAGTAATATTGCCCATACTTATGTAAAAAACCTTAATATGTTTTTAGAACCCAGTTTCAGAGGTCAGCGCAGTGGATGGATAGAAGTTGTCTGTGGTTCTATGTTTTCTGGTAAAACGGAAGAGCTAATTCGTAGGTTAAAAAGGGCTAAAATTGCCAATCAGAAAGTGGAAATATTTAAGCCTGCCCGAGATATACGATACGATGCTTCCGATGTAGTCTCTCACGATGACAATTCAATATCTTCCATTCCTGTTCCGAAGAGTGCAGACATTTTTAAGCACATAGATGATGTCAATGTTATCGGAATAGATGAGGCGCAGTTCTTCGATATGGATCTACCTATGGTGTGTGAAAAATTAGCTATACGAGGTATAAGGGTTATTGTTGCAGGACTTGACATGGATTTTCAAGGGAATCCATTCGGGCCTATTCCTGATCTCTTGGCAAAAGCAGAATACATTACCAAGGTTCATGCAATATGTCCACATTGTGGCACACTTGCTACCCATTCTTATAGATTGAGTGCAGACACAGAGCAGGTAGTCCTAGGCGAAAAGGATAAGTACGAACCTAGGTGTAGAGTCTGTTACAGTATGGGAAATATTTTAGACTTTAAGACGAATTAGAGCGCCATTGCTTCTATTATCTGATTACCGTGTTCTTTGGTTTTAACCTTAGTCAATATGTTTTCAATTACACCTTCTTCATCTATGACGAAGGTTGTGCGATGAACACCGACGATTTCTCTTCCCATGAATTTTTTAGGTCCCCATAGACCAAAGTCGTTGATGATTTTCTTTTCAGGATCAGCAAGCAAAGAATATTGAAATTCGTACTTATCGATAAATTTCTGATGCTTCTTCATATTATCAGGACTTACTCCGAATACAAGAATATCATTCTTCTCGAATCTACGATAATTGTCTCTGATACTACAAGCCTCCTTAGTACATCCCGGTGAATCGTCTTTAGGGTAGAAAAACAATATGTATTTCTTACCTAAAAGACCATCTGAGGATACAATTTCTCCCTTCTCGTTCTGTGCAGCAAAACTTGGAATTTTATCTCCTTCATTAAGATGTGTCATACCGGTAAATTTTAGTGTAATCTATTAACACGTTTATAGTTCAATAGTTTAACTATTTCTAAAAAATCTGGTAAAAGTGAGATAAAATTATGGAGTAATTTTGTACTTTTTTAGCAGGTGGGCCGTGTTGCCTCGGTCATCTTTAGCCACAATTTTAACTTCGATTTCTGTTATATCTGTATATGCAGGAATAGGGACATAGAGCCGCTCCGTAAGAACCTTATACTGGGCTACAACCCATGTGCCATCTATATATACGTCATATTCAATTTCCTCGGCATCTCCTCCAGGAACGAAGTTATCCTTCATAGTAAAGACCAGAATATCGCCACCTGTATAATTCTTATTTTCATTGTCCGATGTGATCGTGGGAGCAATGGTATCTATTCCGATAGTAAAACTACCTAAGGTGTTGAGCCTTCCGGCAAATATTCCGCTTTCTACACTACCACCTAGATTGATATAGGAATCTTTGTTTTCTAATAATAGACAGGTATAAGGCCACCATTCAGGCTGGATGTTTTCAATAGGAACAGAAATAGGAATACGCTTATAGGCAGGTGTATGGTCTGTGTCCATGTGGTACATAGTCCTTCCTAAACTATCTACCGAAGATTGATACGATAGGAAAGTGTTCTTGTCAAATGTATATGCCGGAATAGTCGCAGATAAATCCCTTATGGTCAGAGATTTTTCTTCTGAGAAGGGAACATATAGGTTGAAAGGGTTGCCATCTTTAGGAATTCCATCTCTTTTCCGAAAAAGTGAAAAATATATAATCGATTCATTTTGCTCGATATCCCCTAGAACAACTTTAACCCTTCTAGGTGTTCCTTCGTGTAATCGTATTAATCCCTCATTGACTAAGGTGTCATAAATCGTAAGGGTGCTGCCCGGATGCCTAAAACATTGTATCAGCGTTCGACGATTTTTTTTCTTTTCTTCATAGTTGACATGAGATTGTATATATCTACTTTCTTCGAAGGAAACCTTGTCAAGGGTATAACTGTAATATAAAGTATCGTCGACGTATACCTTCTGATAATATACACCATTCTTATTCTCTGCGCCGTCCATGCGGTCGTATGCCTGGATACCGATTCCGCACCAGTCTGATGATAAGTGAATCTTGCCATCATCTACCTTGTGTATTCCATCTTTATAATGCTTAGGTTTATAGGTATGGGCATCGATTTTTCTGAAGTTTCTATCCATTTCATATACATCCATAGATAAGATAGAAGGGGCTCTGGTATCGTCTGGCTTCAAGCCAAATAAGGCTGGATTAATCGGAATTTCAGTCGCCGTTTCTCGGATTTCGAAATGTAGGTGCTTACCGTAAGATCTTCCTGTATTACCCATTAACCCTAGGAATTCTCCTTGATTAAATGTGAAACGAGTAGAATCCGGAAATACTTCTATAGCGTACTTCTCCACAGAACGCTGAATGGATCGGACATAAGCTTGGATGCTGTCATGGAATATTTCTAGATGTGCATAGACAGTTGTATGGCCTGAAGGATGATTCATGTATAGCACATGTCCATAACCACCTGTCTGAACTTTAATCCGTGAGATGTATCCGGATGCTGCTGCGCGGATGGTATCTATGCTTTTTTTGCCTTGAGGCTTAATGTCGATGCCTGCGTGAAAGTGGGAACTTCTTAATTCTGCAAAACTCCCTCCTAAGATTATGGGATAGTCTATGGGTGATTGGAATAAGGAGTCAGGATAGGCATCTTGACCCTTAAGTGTAAAAACACTAGATACACTTAGGAATACCGCAATTATCAATGGGAATGATACTAATCTCAAGAAGTAAGGATTTTCCAGGCATTAAAAATATTCATGTCATTCTTCTCTAGGTCTGACTTAATATCTAACAGTTTCTGATAGATCTTATTGTCATAATAATGTTTTTCTAGAATCCATGACTTGGTCTTTTCTTCTAACCAGTTTAATTCTTGCAACTTCCGGTTCTCTTGCCAGTACCCTATATCTTTCATGACAGAGATGCGGTTCTTCATATGCTCCCACAATGCATCCAGACCTAATCCTTCCAGCCCAGAGATGGCATCTACCTCTGTGGTCAATCGGGGTATGCGTTGCCTCATAAGCCTAGAGGCGTCGCGGTATTGCTGCTTGCTTTTTTCAGCCATCTGGGTTCTTTCTCCATCGGCTTTATTCACAAGGATGAAGTCCGCCATTTCCATAATACCTCTTTTAATTCCTTGTACTTCATCTCCTGCTCCTGGCAATACAAGTAATGTGAACAGGTCTACCAGATTGGAAACAGCTGTTTCAGATTGCCCGACACCTACAGTTTCTACAATGATGATATCGTAACCAGCTGCCTCACACAATCGCATGGCTTCAAGTGTATACGCATTGACACCACCCAGCATCCTCTGTGATGAAGAAGGCCTTATGTAAGCAGCCGTATTTTTAGACAATTCGGTCATTCTGGTTTTGTCTCCTAGGATACTTCCACTTTGTATTACAGAAGCGGGATCGATGGCTAGGATGGCTATTTTATACCCTTGACCGATAAGCATCTTGCCGTAAGATTCTAAAAAGGTAGACTTGCCTACGCCTGGAGTTCCAGTTATCCCTATGCGGATGGTATGATCAACCGCAGGGCAGTGAGACAATACATCAGTAGCGACCTTCCT
>CALIQO010000370.1 GCA_938044055.1 uncultured Saprospiraceae bacterium | reverse complement strand
CGAGTAGGACACCATTCTTGATGATCGCTACATGCGAACATATTTTTTCCACTTCATCCAGTATATGGCTTGCCATAATAACGGTCTTACCGGTATCTGCCACACGCTTAAGGATATTTCTTACTTCAGCAATTCCTTGTGGATCTAGCCCATTAGTAGGTTCGTCAAATATGACAACATCTGGATCTCCTATCAAGGTAGCTGCTATGGCTAGTCGTTGCTTCATACCTAGTGAATACGTTTTAAACGCACTGTCCTTACGATGGTAGAGATCTACCAGTTTAAGTGACTTCTCATAAGAATCATCATTTACTTTCTTGATTGCGCTGATAATCTGCAAGTTCTTCTCAGCATTGAGGTAGGGATAGAAATTAGGTGTTTCTAAAATGGATCCAATGCGCATTCTAGATTTAGCACCGAATTTTCCTTCGAACCATTGATAGTCACCATCGGATTGAGCAAGGATACCTAGGATAATACCTAAGGTTGTTGTTTTACCAGAACCATTGGGCCCGAGGAGGCCATATATCTCGCCCGAGTTTATTTTAAGGGATAAGCCATCGAGGGCTTTAATCTTTCCATAGTTTTTAGAAAGATTATTAATTTCAAGTACTTGCATGTAGTTGGTTTTGCATTATACGTTATACGCAATTAGCCTTAAATCTACTGTTCCTATTTTAAGGAGACTAGCAATTATCGATTAAAACCAATTTTTATTAGATTTTCATTAAAAAATAGTGAACAATTATGTGATAATTGAATTTATGACTTATACTTGTGACAGATTATGATTAGAAAGATACATACACATCATCATTATACAACTTACCATCGGGTGAGGTGATATAGATGTGATAAAACTTATATATACCCGCTTGATGTAATGTCAAGCGGGTTTTTTCATTTTAAGAATATAGATAATGTTGAAAATAGCCATTCAGAAATCAGGAAGATTATTTACAGATTCCATCAACCTCTTAAAGGATTGTGGCATCAAGGTGAACAACGGCAAGGACCAATTGAAAGTCGCTGTAAGCGGCTTCGATGCAGAAGTGTTGTTCCTGAGAAACTCAGACATCCCTCGGTACTTAGAAGATGGAGTCGCTGATATAGCAATTATAGGGGAAAATGTCATCACAGAAAAACAAGCGGATGTTGCCATCCTAGAAAAACTGGGTTTTTCTAAATGTCGCTTGTCGCTTGCCATTCCTAAAGGACACAACTATCAAGATATAACATCGCTTGATGGAAAGAAAATCGCAACATCTTATCCCAATACCTTGACCGATTTTTTAAACAGACATGGTGTTTCAGCTTCTATTCATAGGATTTCTGGTTCTGTAGAGATTGCTCCTAATATAGGCCTAGCTGATGCCATCTGTGATCTTGTGAGCAGCGGCAGCACACTCTTTAAAAATGGGCTAGAAGAAAAAGACATTATATTGAAATCTGAAGCTTGTCTCGCAGCTAATAAGAAGTCTTTAGAAATATATGGTGCTCAGATATCGGAATTGCAATTTCGAATTCAAGCTGTTCTCAAAGGCCGAAACAATAAGTACATCCTTTTTAATATTCCTAATGATAAGATTGAAGAAGCAAGTAAAATCCTTCCGGTTTTAAAGTCTGCAACTATATTGCCTCTTATGGCGGAAGGGTGGAGCTCCTTACATTCTGTGATAAGCGAAGAAGATTTCTGGGAAGTAATAGGAAAGTTAAAGGTGTGTGGTGCTGAAGGAATACTCGTAGTACCTATTGAAAAAATGGTGATCTAAGATGAAAATGAACAGACACATTTTAGGTTCTTCAGCATCTTCATATGCTCCTCTTCTAGAGCGTCCTCAGCTCAGAGTTGAAGAATTGTCCTCGACTATTGAAGATATATTCGCTTCGGTTAAGGTCAATGGTGATAAAGCACTCCTAGATTATACACGTCGTTTCGATGGTGTATCGCTTTCTTCTCTACAAGTGAAAAACTCAGAAATAAAGCAGGCAGAATCGTCGCTTTCTGACACCTTGAAAAAAGCTATTGCTCGAGCCTATAAAAATATATATACTTTTCATAAAGCGCAGTACCCAGAAGATGTAGTCGTCGATATTTCAAGTGGCATAAAATGCTGGCAGAAGCCAGTCCCGATCGATAAAGTAGGAATATATATACCAGGTGGCAGCGCTCCTCTTTTCTCTACTGTATTGATGCTCGCAATTCCTGCTATGATTGCAGGCTGTAAGGAAATTGTTATGACTACACCACCTAATCAGAAGGGATTAATCCATCCAGCTATATTGTATGCTGCTGAGATGTGTGGCATCACTGCAATATATAAAGTAGGTGGAGCACAAGCAATTGCTGGGATGACCTATGGCACAGTAACTGTACCGAAAGTCTATAAGATTTTCGGACCGGGTAATCAGTATGTGACTGCAGCTAAAATGAGGTCTTTCCAGTCAGGAGTAGCCATCGAT
The DNA here is from genome assembly GCA_938044055.1 of uncultured Saprospiraceae bacterium. Lineage (GTDB taxonomy): Bacteria > Bacteroidota > Bacteroidia > Chitinophagales > Saprospiraceae > JABDLO01. Next base: position 236 of record CALIQO010000370.1, on the reverse strand, counting down.
ATGCCTGCTGGACCATCTGAAGTTCTGGTCTATGCAGACGATAGCGGAGAAGTAGACTTTATAGCTAGTGACTTGCTGTCACAAGCAGAGCACGGTCCAGATAGTCAAGTGCTTTTAGTTACTTCCAGTTTAAGAATTATGGATTCTATAGAAGAAGTACTGGCGTCTCAGTTGGAAACATTGCCACGAAGGGATATTGCTGCACAAGCCCTTAAAAACAGTCACTTGATATATGC
>CALIQO010000369.1 GCA_938044055.1 uncultured Saprospiraceae bacterium | reverse complement strand
TTCTGGGTATGCAGTTTACCCTTGATTATGATAGCAAGAAACTACACTTTACAGGAGTAGAAGCAAGTACATTACAAGTGGATGAAAACAATGTAGGTACTCTGTATGAAGAAGAAGGAATCATAACTTTCAGTTGGAACGACGTTAATGGTGTAGAAATGGATGAAGGAGAAGAACTTTTTGTTCTTGAATTCGAAGTGCTTTCTTCTACAGACATAGAGTTGACCTTGAGTTCAGCAATTACGCAAGTGGAAGCATACAACCGAGCAGGTGATATTATGGAGATTTCGCTTGAAACAACAGACAATGTTGAGTCATTCGAATTGTTACAGAATGTTCCTAATCCGTTTAGCGATGTGACCAGCATCCAATTCAGGTTATCGCAAGAAGCAGATGTGATTCTGGAATTGAGTGATGTATCCGGTAAATTGCTTAAAGTCGTTTCAGGTACATACCCTCAGGGACTAAATACCATACAAGTAGGGGAAGATATTGATCAGGCAGGTGTAATGTATTATACCTTGAAGTCTGGAAATCAGATCGCTACTAAGAAGATGGTTAAAATAAGATAACATAAGCCTATCTCATAGACCAATTAAGAGCCGGCTCGCAAGAGCTGGCTCTTTTTTGTTTAGCGATAAAAAGTTATTAAACTCAATGATTGTTTAGATTCTAGCTTACAAGATTTTAGCTAAGCTCATAAAAAAAGACCTCCAAATCGGAAGTCTTTTAATTGTTTTTATCTAGAGTTTAAAGTCAGCTATTTCTAATCAAATGATTGATTTTCAACAGAAGCTTTCTCTACAAGCTCCTTATATTCTTCTGGAGTCAATCCATCAAGACAATAATCGATCGGATTTACAGCTTTACCATTGATTCTTACTTCATAATGTAGATGTGGAGCAGTCGATGTGCCCGTACTTCCTACTTCTCCGATTTTCTGTCCCCTGGTTACCTTCTGACCTTTCTTTACGAATACCTTCTCCATATGTGCATATAGGGTAGTGTAACCGAAGCCATGGTCTATTATAACATTGACACCGTAACCTGTCTTTCTTTTTTCAACCCTAGAAACAACGCCACTTCCTGTTGATTGGATGGCTGTTCCTCGTGGTGCTGTAAAATCTATTCCTTTGTGGAATTTCTTAACCTTATGTACGGGGTGTAACCTGATTCCATACCCAGACAAGTTTCTCATTTTTCTTTTCAGAGCATCTTCTTGCACCGGCTTTATAGATGGGATGGCAGCAATTCTCTTTTCTTTTTTCAGGGCAAGTGCATAGAGTGTGTCTAGCGACTTCTCTTGCAAGTCCATTTTTCTTTTAAGCTTATCTACTTTAGATAATGATTCAACTATAAGATCTCCAGACTCTGCATACTTGTTAACTGTTACATATCTCTCTGCTCCACCGACACCACCATTCCATATGGCATCATCGAGTGGGTCTATTCCGAATATCATTCTATGAACTTCAGAATCCTTGTTGTGTAGTTTTTCTAAATTTTCAGATAAATCATCGACATTATCTCCTATAGTAGCATAGTGATACTCCATCTGTTTTACTTCTTTCTCAAGCGCTTTCTGACGAGGTGATGGAAAGAACGAGTCGCTGAGTAAAAACAAGATTAACCCAGTAAATAGAACAGTAGATAAGAAACCAGCAGATCGAAAAATCTTTGCTTTAAGGGGTGTCCTATACTCTTCGTATTGGAGGGTTTTTTCGTTATAAATGTATTTTTTATTAGCCATTTCTAGGTTAGAATGCCGGAATTAAAATCCAACAATCGGTGTTTTTGGTTATTAAAATCGGTAAATCAAACGAAAGAGTAGTTGTAGTAAATATGGAAGACCTACCAAAATTCATGTTATTCTACCTGATAAAATTACCCAAGAATACTTCTAAATTTTAGCCAATCTCAAATGATAGAAATTAACTACTTTTGCGTCTAATTTTGTAATACGGGTGCCAGGGATTAATTGACCGTACAAAACTAGTTCATGAAATCCAGATTACAAAATAAATGGCTAGAGTATTAACAATTATCTTATATGAAATATTTTAATTGATAAATGCCTGAAAACCATTTATATGGACGTCATATATTTTTAAAAATAATATATTTTTATGGATTGTTTCTTGAATTGCAATCTTACTTACATTTTTTAAGCGTAGTCATTCAAAGAATAAATTAAAGTATAAACATTTTATTAGAGGCATGAGATCAAGCGAAATTAGACAGCAGTTCTTTGATTTTTTCAAGGAAAAACAACATAAGATTGTTCCCTCAGCACCGATTGTGGTGAAGAATGATCCGACATTGATGTTTACCAATGCAGGTATGAATCAATTCAAAGATTATTTCCTAGGAACGAAAAATCCAGAAGTAACCAGAATTGCCGATACCCAGAAATGCCTCCGCGTTTCAGGTAAGCACAATGACTTAGAAGAAGTAGGAAGAGATTCCTACCACCATACCATGTTTGAGATGCTGGGTAATTGGTCGTTCGGTGATTACTTTAAGAAAGAAGCGATATCATGGGCATGGGAGTTTCTGACAGACCGCATGGGGATTAATAAGGAGGATTTATATGCATCTGTATTTGAAGGGGATCCTACAGAACGCTTAGATAAAGATACTGAAGCAAGTTCGTTGTGGAGTGCATATTTGCCAGAGGAGCGAATCCTAGCTTTCGACAAAAAAGATAATTTCTGGGAGATGGGAGAAACAGGTCCGTGTGGTCCGTGTTCTGAGATACACGTAGACCTCCGATCCGCCGAGGAGAAAAAGGAAATTCCTGGGAAGGATCTGGTTAATATGGATCATCCTCAAGTAGTAGAGGTATGGAACCTGGTCTTTATTCAATACAATAGAAAAGCAGATGGGAAGCTAGAAGAGTTGCCTCAGAAACATGTCGATACAGGTATGGGATTCGAGAGATTGTGTATGGCAATTCAGAGAAAACAATCCAATTACGATACAGATGTGTTTTCTCCATTTCTGAAGTTTATTGAAAAAGAGAGCGGCATAAAATATAACAGTAGTTATGCGGAAGGCGCTGATACCGACATTGCTATGAGGGTTATTGCAGATCATGTGCGGGCAGTATCATTTGCCATAGCAGATGGACAGTTGCCGGCTAGTAATGGTGCGGGCTATGTGATCCGGAGAATTCTCAGAAGAGCCGTAAGATACTATTACGCTTTCTTAAATATTTCTGAGCCATTCTTACACCGCATGGTGGATCTTCTTGCTGCTGAAATGGGAGCCGTATTCCCGGAACTTTCTGCTCAGAAATCATTTATAGAAAAGGTCATACTTGAAGAAGAAAAATCATTTTTACAGACCTTAGCAGGTGGATTGAAACGCCTGGATCAGCTTTCAGTTGAAAACAATACACTTGATGGGAGATCAGCATTCGAGTTATACGATACTTACGGGTTTCCTATTGACTTGACACGATTGATCGCCACCGAAAAAGGTTGGACGGTTGATGATGCTGGCTTCGAGACTGCTCTTTCCGAACAAAGAAATAGAGCCAAGGCAGATGCCCAGAGAGAAGCAGGGGACTGGAATATCTGGAAAGAAGAAAATGATGTAGAATTTATAGGATACGATTTTCTTACTATGGATGGAGCTCACGTTCTGCGATCCCGAGAAGTTGTGCACAAGGGGAAGTCTTCGTACCACCTTGTTCTTAGTAAAACAGCATTCTATGCAGAGGGTGGTGGACAAGTAGGAGATACAGGCAACTTGACGGTAGGAGGGGAAACCATCAAGGTCTTGAATACACAGAAAGAGAATGATCTTATCATTCATGTAGTTGATAAATTGCCTTCCGATATAGAAGGTGTTGTAACTGGATCGGTGCACAATCGAAAAAGGAAATTAACAGAAAACAATCATACAGCTACACACTTATTACATGCTGCCTTAAGATCAGTTCTAGGAGATCATGTCCAGCAGAAGGGATCCCTGGTGAAAGAAGATTACTTGCGATTTGACTTTTCGCATTTTCAGAAAGTGTCGGAAGAAGAATTGTCTCAAGTAGAGCATATGGTTAATCGAAAAATACGCGAAAACATTTCCCTTGAGGAAGACCGATCTATACCTATCGGAGAAGCTCAAGAAAAAGGTGCAAT
>CALIQO010000368.1 GCA_938044055.1 uncultured Saprospiraceae bacterium | reverse complement strand
GTATTACTTGCGTACTTAATCACCATTCTCGCTGAATAAATATGGCTAAGAAGTCTAAAAAGAAAACGAATCCTAAAGGAAAAAGTAAGAATAAAGCTCAGTCTTCTAAGTGGAAAGATAAGTGGGCTAAAAATAAGACTTCCTATATATTTATAGGGAGTATTCTGGTGTTCGGCATATTCAGTTTCTGGTTGACGAGTCAAGCTTGGTTCGAGGAAGCAGCACAACCGTTGCTAAACTTCTATGCTGATATTTCTAATACTATTCTGAACTTACTGGGTCAGGATACTAAATCAACAGGGGAGACGATTTCTTCTGGAGGTTTTTCGATCCAGATAAAAAAAGGATGCGATGCGATCGCACCTATGATACTATACACTTTATCCATACTATTTTTTCCAGTGGCATTTAGTAAAAAGCCGAAAGGTATATTGATAGGAATAGTTTTATTATTCTTACTTAATATTGTACGAATCGTGAGCCTTTTCTTAACTGGAAAATATGTAAAATCATTGTTCGATCTGATGCATACAGATGTATGGCAGATCCTCTTCATCATATTTACATTATACCTGTGGCTTGTATGGTTAAGAAAGGTTACAGCTGATGATCAACCACAAGTAGATGAAGTTTCAGGATAAATTACTTAAGCGCATAGGACTTTTCCTTCTTGTGTATATAGGACTGGTTCTTTTATTTCAAGTCGAGGCACTGAGACAAGGCCACCTGGTCTATTACTGTAAAGTAGGAGATAATTTCTTCAATATTGTTAACCCTAATTATTATGCTGAATTTACTCCTGAAGCTCCAGAAAATGAGAATGACTGGAATACAACGATAGCCATTTATGGCGAAGACAAGCACAATGGAAAAGTAGGCAATAAAGCATATAGAAAAACCGTAAATCCGGACAGACTTTTCTATAGGAATCTATACGAATTGGTTTTGCTACCTACGATATTTCTGATGGCCTTATTCATTGTTACTCCTGGTGTTAACTGGAAACGCAAACTGTTATTCTTCGTCATATGTATCATGATTCTATACCTGTTCCTGTCTTTTCATTACTCTCATATTTTTGAAAATTTAGTAATGAATAATGGTGAGATAGGCGATAGCTTGTGGCAGAAATTCGTTGGCATTTTCGGCTTCAGAGGATTGACTGAGCCATTGTACTTGATTGCACTCGTGAGTTGGGCAGCCCTGTGTTTTTCTAAGGATATGGCCGATTATATCAAATAATTCAATGTTTATAAGATGAAGATTCTTCTCGTCGGACATGTATGTATGGATCTGATGGAAGATGGTTCCTATACAATAGGAGGTGCGGTTTACTATACAGGAAGAGAGCTACAAGAACAGGGAGCAGAGGTTTCTATTGTTACTGCGTATGGTGATGATTTTTTATTTGCCGATGAGCTTAAGGATTTCAGTCTAATCAACCTTTCATCAGCAAAAACAACAATATTTCAGAATAGATATAAAGGTGAGAAAAGAAATCAATTTCTTCTGGCTCGCGCAGATGACATTGTTCTTCCTGATATAGATTATAACGCGTACGATGGCATCATAATGTGTCCGATATGTCGAGAGGTATCGGAAAGTTTTCCTACTGCATTTTCTGGGATGTGCGTAGTTGCCGGACAAGGTTTTTTAAGAAATTGGAAAGAAGATGGTAGGGTGATTCCTTATTCTTATAATTTCAAGGATTATAGAGGTGCTGACTTCCTGGTAGTCAGTGAGGAAGATATAGAAAGCAATGAGTTGTTAAACCTGGAGATTGATATATTCAATCGAGTTATAGTAACAAGAGGCTCTTCTGGAGCGAGTGCAATAAGTAAGAATGAAAGAATCGATGTTCCCGCCATCGATGTAACACTTGTACAATTAACGGGAGCAGGAGATGTCTTTTTAGGTGGTTTTATCTATGAATACTTGGTAGGCAAGAATGTGGAAGCCGCATTAAGAGCTGGCTGCCTATCGGCAGGGAACCACATCGGTCATTCAGAATCAATCTAAAACATTCCAGAACAGAGAAGTAGAAAGAAGATAAGGTTGTATATTGAAGGGTATAAACGTTTAAGACCCATTGCTATGAAAAACATAAAAATGAAATCCCTTTTCCCTTACTTGTTACTGATTCTCTTATTTTCTTGCAAGACAACCACCGAATCTTCAGTGACAGAAATAACATGGACGTCTATGTTTAATGGTACAGATCTTACCGGGTGGACACCTAAAATATCGGGAAGTGAATATGGCGTAAATCATCTGAATACCTTTCAAGTAATTGATTCTGCTATTACCGTTTCGTATGAAGCCTATGATACTTTTACAGATCAGTTCGGTCACCTGTTCTATGAAAAGCCATATGGTTCTTATCACATGAAACTGGAATATAGATTTTTCGGTGATCAAGCACCAGGTGGACCTGGTTGGGCCTTTAGGAATAACGGCATTATGTTCCATTGTCAAGATCCTAAGACCATGGGCTTGAGTCAGGCATTTCCTGTATGTTCTGAGTTTCAGTTTCTGGGTGGTAGTGGAGAAGGGGAGCGGTCTACTGGTAACCTATGTACACCAGGAAGTCATGTCTATATAGACGGAGCACTTGTAACAGATCATTGTATTAATTCTACTTCTGTTACCTATCATGGTGATGATTGGGTAACGGCGGAGTTAATTGTATATCAAGATAGCATCATCC
>CALIQO010000367.1 GCA_938044055.1 uncultured Saprospiraceae bacterium | reverse complement strand
ACAGAGTGGATGCTTTTAATATTCAATCAGAAGATTATTATCAATCCATGTATGAAGTGATCTTCAGAGCGAACAACGTTCTAGATTACATCGATGTAGCGGATCCAGACAACCAAGCTGCTTATGGTGCTGAAGCTAGGTTCTTAAGAGCACTGGCTTACTTCAAGTTGGTACGATTATATGGACCTGTTCCTTTAGTGACTTCAGTTGTAAACCCTACAGATGATGAAGCACTATTTACAAGACAGGATGAAGCGACGATATACCAGCAGATTACATCTGATTTACAAGATGCCATCGATAACCTTGATAACACTTATAAGTCTAGAGCTTCTAAAGCAGGTGCTCAAGCACTCTTGGCTAAAGTGTATTTAACACAGGCGACTCCTAACTATGCAGGTGCTCAAGCTTTATGTGAAGCAATCGTAAATAGTGGAGACTTCAGCTTGGAAGGGAATTTTCATGATGTATTTTACAGTGAATTGAATGATGAAATCATTTTTGCGATACAATATGATTTTACGAATACCCAGGATAGCCAAGGATATTCTGCAGAATTTACGGCCACTGTTAGGCAAGGAAGACAAGATGGACTGAATATGGTCAATGACAATTTAGTAGCTGACTTTTTAGCCTATGGAGGAAATAGAACAGAAGTTTCTTATGTTACTTTCCCTAGCTGGAATGAAATCGCAAAGTTCTTACCTGAAGGCGCAGATGTTTCTGTTTTTCCTCCTACCTATGGAAGTGATCCTGGTAATGCTGGTAATGATTTTATTGAACTGCGATATGCAGATGTACTGCTTATGCATGCTGAAGCTATTTTAGCAGGTGGAGGTCAGACTTCAGACAGTGGAGCTATAGGATCTTACATGGCAGTAAGAGAAAGAGCTGGATTTGATCCGGTTGCTGATCGCCCGACAGCACTTACTAAAGAAGCGTTACTTGTTGAAAGACGTGTAGAACTGGCATTTGAGAACGAACGTTTCTTCGATCTATTGAGATTCGGAGTAGCCGATGCTGTTTTAAGTGCGCATGCCGCGGACAATGGATACACGGATTACGATGCCAGAAAACTATTATTACCTATTCCTTCAAGGGAGATTAACTTGAGTAAAGGGCTATTAACCCAAAACGCAGGTTACTAATTCTAAAAAGTAAGAAAAATGAAAAAAGAAAATAATAATTTAAGAATAGCAATGAGAACATTCCTTTGCTTTTCGATAATCCTTTTGTTTGCTGGCTGTGAGGATCAATTTAAGTTTGACTTACCAGACTCTAACTCTATCGCTGATACAGTTTTTCCTGGTGCTAACTTCTCGTATGCATCCTCTATAGATGATTTTAGAACGATTAATTTCACGAATCTTTCAGTTGAATCGATTTCCTACAATTGGGATTTCGGTGGTGGCAACACTTCTACTGAAAAGGATCCTACTTTCACGTTTTCAGGTGAAGGTTCTTTTCCTGTAACATTGACAGCAGTCGATGGAAATGGCGTTGAGGGAACCACTACCATAGATGTTATGGTTGTCGAAGGTCCATTCCAACCAGTCATTTTGGAAGCAGGTTTTGAAGATAACGAATTACCTGATGGTTCTGGAGATGGAAGAGATTCTTGGAGAAACAGCGACCTAGGTGGTGTCATTCAGATTACGGGTAGTCCTGTAACATTTGGTAGTCAAGGTGCTAAGTTGCCTACAGACCAATCACGTGTAGGTTATCAAGAAATCACCGTAGAGCCTAATCAGAACTATGACTTGAGATTCTGGTATACTATGAAACTTGGGTCTGCAGATCCATTTATTATTGTATCTGTGCTAGGTGTAACACAAGCGGGAGGTACCATTACTTCTCAAGATGCTATTCCAGAAGCAACACTTGCTTCAGTAACAGTTAATAATGTAGATGATGAAGCTGTATATATAGAACAACAGCTTTCATTTAATTCTGGAGAGAATAACACCGTAGCAATCTACTTTACCAATGGACCAGTGGAAGCGAGATTGGATAATTTTACAATTGATGTAGGAGCTGAGGGTTCAGTACCTCCATCTGCTGGATTCAATGTAGTGCAGAGCGAAGCCAATTTCTTAGAGTATAATTTCGAGAACACTTCTACGGGAGCTACAACTTATGAGTGGGATTTCGGTGATGGAAATATGTCTACGGATGAGTCTCCTACACACGTATACGAAACTCCAGATGTGTATGAAATAACGCTTACAGCTACAGGCGAAACAGGATTGTCAACTACGCTTACTAAGACAATAGAAATATTGGCACCAGTAACTGCAGACTTTACTTTCCAAGTAGATCCAGATGATTATCGTACGTACCACTTCATGGATGCATCAGAAGGTGCTGTCATGTTGTTATGGGAATTTGGTGACGAATTCCAGTTTACAGGAATGGATCCATCTCATACTTACATAGAGGATGGACAATATACGGTGACATTGACAGCTTACAGTGTTACTGGTAATACAGATTCTAAAACAGCACAACTCGTTATAGCACAAGGTTTCATTGTTCAAGTTCTCAATGGTACATTCGATGAATTTACAGAGAATACGGGTGACAATGCAGATGCATGGGATATGACACCTAACAGTACTGTTGTAGATAACTCTGGAGCTGAAATACCTAGCCCATATAGAGAACTGTGGAACAATACTGAACTGAATAATTACATCGATGCTACTTATTGTACGAATGAGCAACCTAACTCTACTTCTGACGGTTCATTTTTAAATGGTACCAAGACAAGAGGTGGTAAGTTTAGTGCTAACTGTCGCCGATTGTATCAAGTAGTTCAAGTTGAGCAAGGCGCAACTTACAACTTCTCGATAGACACACGTTCTGAAGCAGAAGGAGTAAGTACTGAAGTGTTTATTCTGAATAC
>CALIQO010000366.1 GCA_938044055.1 uncultured Saprospiraceae bacterium | reverse complement strand
TGCCTTTTTCTGGATTGGGGTAGAGAAACAAGCTATGTTGGGCTTGTGGGAGAAGCCCAAAGAACAAATTGATATAAGGCACTTTGCCTTTGAATGTGAATCCGATTGGATTCAAAATGAATCCCTTAATTTCTTAAAATCGCGAAACCTAGCAAGCTGGAATTTTCTGAACGATGGAACAGAAGGGCCTATGGTTTTCGTGTGGATGCCAGCCATCTCAATATACTTTGCTGATCCAGATGGACATGAACTTGAGTTTATAGGTGTACTTGAAGGTGAAAAGAAATCTGATGACGAAAAGAGAGTCGTAACATATGAAGAGTGGCTTAAAATAGAGTGAATTCATAGCATATGTTTTAATTCAGTCCCTTAAAAAATATTAATGAGTACCTTATACATGAAATATTGAAAGCAGAGTTGCTAGACTAGATCTGATAAAATTCATTATTTTAGAAGGATGTGGGTAAATGCACACTATTTCATAGCAACTGAATTTTTGTAAAATTAAATGTCCATATGAAAGTAACAGATAAGCATAACGAACGAGTAGCTAATATGATTTTCGGTTCCGTATATCCTCACTATATAAATCGGATTGTTAAAAATGGAAGAACCGAGGAAGAACTGCATCAAGTGATCGAATGGCTCACAGGCTTTGATAGCAAGAAACTACAAAAGGTTATTGATGACAAAGTTACCATCGAACAGTTTTTCAAAATGGCAAATCTACATCCCAATGCTCACCTAATCAAAGGTGTGGTCTGTGGATACAGGATTGAAGAAATTGACAACGACGTAACACGTCAGGCCAGATACATGGATAAGTTAGTTGATGAACTAGCAAGAGGTCGTAAAATGGAAAAAATCTTGCGCAAAATATAGTCTATTGTCAATCGGCACAAAGATTGATGTCTCGCGCTCTGTACAGTTAAACAATTAATAACAAGCTAGAATAGTTTAATCTGACTAGGTCGGAATACTTTTCCTCTTTCGTCAATTGTCCATGTTAGCTCAGTCTCGCATGATTTTTTACTTAACCAGAAAGTGTGAGAAGTAGACTCAAGATTATAATAGTGGGAGCAAGAGTCTTTTGAAGTGATAGATATATTATCTAGATTATGCGGAAAATGATTCTTGTCTCTGTATTCTTCTATGAGAAGGTTGTATATTTTTCTAAGTTCCAGTTTTAAAGGTAAGTCTAGATCGGGAATGAAAGAATCCTCAGCACTCTCGACAAATTGCAGTATGCCCCACATTTCCGGCATATGCATATTGATTTTTCCTTGGGGTGACCATACCCAGTTAGATTCATTTAGGTTTTTACCGGCGTTATTTTTCTTTTTTTGATATACTCCATTCATAATATCCATCTGCCAATCTACTCGAGAAAAGTTTATTCTCCATTGAACCCCAGGTGCGGGTTTCAAGCTAGAAGAGAATTCAGTAAGGGTTTCCATGGGTATGGCTATTTCCACATTCCATCCGTCATCCTTATCGGAAGGATCGTTGAGAGTGCCTCTTATTTTTACAGCGGATTTCAATTTAGGAATGTCCCACTTCCACAATACTTTATCGTTGCTCCCATTGCGGTAAGGTTCCATCAGCATCAAGTCCCATAAGGTGTTGTGGGCATTTACTTCAATCTCAAAATACTTATGTGAGTCTCCATCAGGGTCTATAAATACTTCGAAATCATCATCGTGGTATACTACAGCATCTCTCTCAGTTAAAGTTGCCCAGACATGGGGTTCTTCTATCTCAGCATATACATAGAGAAATTGATCATCCCACATCATTTTGATTTTGGTATCTAAATATGGTTTCTCTTTCAGATCTCCTTCTATATCAACGAAGAGATCTGACCACTGAGCATTATCCCATTCTGATTGTGTGTTTTCTCCATCTATGATTACGGATTGAATGCTTTTAGGTGCACAATAATGCCTTACATTGATCTGCGAAGTATTCCCTATGTTGCTCTCGGACTCTCTTGTCGAACGAGCGGATTTTATCTCTGGTTGACTGCAAGAGAAAAAAAGAATACCCATAACAGCAATCCATGTATAGGTTTTCATTATCGATAATCTTTAAAGTTTCCAGGTCGCTTCTGCATGGCCGAGAATACGGCTTCTATCTGATTGTGCTTTCTGATGATTGCTTCTTGCTCGACAGATTCCATCATAAGTCCGTCTTTTTCATTGAGATAATAGCATGCATTAAGAAGTTTCTTAGCTTTCACGATTGCACTGGGACTTTTAGAAGCAATATCAACTGCTAATGCTCTAGCTGCTTGCAGTGGATCATCTTCCATTCTTGTAGCAAAACCATAATTTACACTTTCTTCTGCAGAAAAGACACGATGTGTAAAAGTCAGTTCCTTCAGGATATCTTGTCTGACTTGATGTCTCCAGAGTTGGGTTCCTCCCATATCAGGAATGATGCCCCATTTTACCTCCATGATGCTTAATCTAGTTTCGGGATGAACGAGCTTGATGTCTGCGCCGGACATTATCTGAAGCCCACCGCCATAAGACACACCATGTACAGCTGCAATTACAGGTACGGTACACTCATGCCAGGTCCATACTGCTTGTTGCCATCGATTAGCAATACCATGGGTCCTATCTGGAAGCGGAATCGAATTCATAATAGATTGCTCATCCATAGAGAAATTAGATAAATCTAGTCCTGCACAGAATGCCTTTCCTTCTCCCCTTAAGACTACAACTCTCACAGAAGGATCCTCTGTAACTTGCTTTCCAGCAGCTATCAACGCATCAAACATATGGATGTCGATGGCATTCATCTTCTCTGGACGATTGAGAACCACTTCTGCGATGTGGTTGTCGATGTCAATCGTGACTCTAGGTGTAAATGTTTTTTCCATGTATTTTATTGGTTCTGATTTAGACCAGTTTAATAAAACAAATGTACATTAAATCGTGCATACCCTTTATAATGAATCTTATAGGATTAAACACTGTTATAGGAATGGAGGATATTAAAATAAAGAACATTATGCTGGTGAAAAATTCTGTGCACTGTATTTTTATTATCCTTTCAGGAACCTGGGTTTTTACATCCTGCCAAAAGCCAGATTACAGAACCTGGTTGGCAAGGAAAACGCCAAGTATATAATCGGAGTTAATACATATGAAGATATGATCCATTATGATGGATTAATCTTAAGAGCCATACTAGGAATGTTGAGAGGTGTTTCAATAAACCATAATTCTAATTATGAACTTTCTAATGGAATACACATTGGAAACTCGAAGAAAGAGATCATGCAGAAAATGGAAAAACCAGCCCGAGAGGAGATCAAACTTTTAACAGGGATAGTTGAAATAAGAAGTGTCAATGCAATGGTTTATGAACACATTGTTCTTTTAAGATGAACAAGATTGAGCTATGTCTATTACATTGGGATCATCTTAAGAATAACTGATTATTTCGTATCAACCGCCCATTTGCGCGAAAGCGCTCAGATTCTTAAGTACATACTTGCCAAGTATATCGAATTCTATATTGACCCTGTCTCCTTTATTCAATTGAGAGAAAGAAGTATGCTCATAAGTGTAAGGAATGATGGCAACCTGAAACGATTGTTCTGTCGGATCTACCACAGTGAGGCTTACTCCATTGATGCAGATTGATCCCTTATCAACGATCAGTTTGTTGCCCTCATGAGGCATAGAAAAAGTGAACAACCAACTACCGTCTTTATCTTCAATACCGGTGCATAGGGTAGTGGTATCGACATGACCTTGTACAATGTGACCATCCAGTCTGCCGCCCATCTTCATACACCTTTCTAGATTGATTCTGTGTCCTACCTTGACATTGCCGAGGTTGCTTTTCTGAAGCGTTTCATCTATGGCAGTAACTCTATATCTATCATCCTTGATCTCATCCACTGTAAGACAGACCCCATTGTGTGCGATACTCTGATCTATATAAATCTCTGATAAGAAAGGACTCTTGATGTAGTAATGGATGTTCTTCTGATTATGTACTATCTCAAGTACATCTCCGCATGCTTCTACAATTCCTGTAAACATATATTCTATCGGATTAAATTGATGTGGCCTTTAAGACGATCTATTTCTATGATGTCTCCTGAAGTAATGTCTTCTTCGAATACTGAACAACGATAATAATATACACCTGTTTCTAGATCTGATCCATTGAAATTTTTCCCATCCCAGTTGATCTCTGGATCAGTAGTTGTAAAAACCTGATTTCCCCATTGATTAAAGATCTTGATTTCAATCCTATCGACGAAACGATTTACCCTCGGTATGAATCTATCATTGCTGCCATCACCATTAGGCGTGAAGGTATTAGGTAGTTCATAGCCTGGACAGTTTTTAATACATATAATCTCACTGAATGCCGATTCATTGCCTATGCTATCAAGAGAAGTAACCGCATAGCATCCTGCTATACTGCCTTCCAGTTCATGAAAAAACTCATTGAGGGTATTTCCCGCACTCGTGTGAATTAAAGTATAATCTTCTCCATCTCTAGATTGAAAATAGATATTGAATTCCACGGAAGTCTCTCCTGTCCCGCAATCATCATCTAGCCAGTTGATGGTATTGCCTAGGTCTATGATATCAGGATTATCCCTTAACTCATCGCAGAGATTGGTTACACTTACAAGAGGTATACACGGAGGATCGAAATCCATCGGAATACCGCAGACAGCTTGTGAATTGTTGACAAGTGGTTCAGGTATTTCTGTAATTCCATAACTACCTATGGATTGAATTATGTAACAATATTCTTCTCCATTATCTAACTCTCTATCTATGTAATTGATTTCTTGGGTGATATCGATAGAATCGAATGAAAGCGAGCCAGGAAGTTTTCTCAGAATTATGTATGATGTGTTGTTCCATGGCACTTCAGTAATCCAGCTAAGCTCATTCCGGCGATCGCCCACCATCACTTCTAGGAATATCGATGAAGCTTCTGGAGAATGACCTATAAGAGTAGATCCGGAAGAAAATGAAATTCTGTACCTATGTCCGTTATCAACTGTATTGATACCTGTATCTAAGAATGTTGAATCAACCATTCCAGAGAATGTAGTGGAAGTAAAACTCGCTCCTGATATATCTTCATATCCTGATCCATTCCATTTTTGGACTTGGTAATTATATGGTCCTGGATTTCTGATGGTGTCTAAATCTACTGGATCTGGTTTTACCCAGGAGACCCTAATAATTCCAGAAGATGGATCAGTAGATATGACGTTGACTTCTGTAAGAAAAGGAATGTCTCTATTTACAATTTCACAAGCTTCATTAGAAGGCAAGCTTTCTACTCTGTTAAATGGATTACCAGTAGCTGTTTTGTTAGCAAATTCTGCTAGAACTCTATAACAATAAACTTTTTGGGCCTCGACATCTATGTCCCTATAAGTGTACTTCTCCTCGTTATTTTCTGTCGTCACAAAAACTATTTTTTCATATCCGGACCCATCCAATCCTGGAGAACAGGTGTCAGGAAATATAGTAGTGCTCATATCTTTTCTCCAGACCGAAAATCCTTGAAAAAAATCTTTCTTCGCGTTTTCACATGTATAAGGCAGGTCCCATTCTAGGTTAATACCTCCGTTCTCCGATTGAGCAGTGAGATTTTCTGGAGGAGGTCCGACAACTTTAATTCTTATGGTTTTAAGAGTTGCTAGCCCTGTAGAGTCACCGAAGTAATTGTCAACGGCTCTGATGACCACCTGATAATAACGATCGGATATATGGTTGCAATTCGTCTGCCATTGTAGCCTCGTATTCAGAACAGGGTCGGTATATAAGTTAGGGGCATTAAATGATGCTGGATCATTGAAGTCGGACAATAATGCTCCTCCTGTAGCCTGGGCGATAACTTGCTGTCCTTCATCGGGATCATCGATGGTTATAGGGATGTCAATAAGCTCTCCTGCTACAACACAGAATTCGTCCTCAGATTCTATGGTCGGTGGTAGATTCTCACAAGCCCTTACTAATATCTGCATGTCTCTTATGATGCTATTAATGAGGACACCTTCTCTATATTCATTGATCCGGATGGCAATATTATACTCTCCTTGTATCTGAGGAGAATCCCAGACGAATGTACCGGTAATCGGATCTAAACTGATGTTGTTATTGGGCCCAGGACCTATCTGATCGGGATAAATATAATTGGGAACTTCAGAACCTACATCTTGGAAGGGTACGACAAGATCGTAAGAAAGACTGTCTCCGTCTATGTCAAATGCGTTGGGGTTGTGTATGAATTTTCTTCCGACGCAAGCGAAATCTAAAGGTGGTTGCAATAAGATCGCACTATTGTTGAACCCTTGGAATTGTGGATCAAGGAGAGTCAAGGTTGTAGAAAGGAAGAATTTTATATCTATAGAATTAGGAGGATTGACATTAAGGATATTAGAAATCCGATTAGGATCGGTGAAAAATACGGTATATGTTCCTCTGCCAGGATAGGTATGAATGGCTTCATACTTGTTCACTTTTACATCATTCATCAGTTCTTGACCCCGGTCATTGCTTCTGTCTACGAACTCAAATGATCCATCCCCCCAGAATACCTCAAGAGAATCTCTATCTGCATCTGCAGAACTGGTTTTAGTATAAGTAGTAATTGTGATTCTGACCGTCAATGCATCTAACTGAACATAGGTGATTTCTCCTGCACGGTTATGGGTTGCATGGAGACTATGCAAGGTAAGAAATGCCATAAGTACGAATAAGGTACGAATCATACTGTCAAGTTAATATCTACATGATTAATATGCTAATAATTATCTGGCAATGATGCCTGATTTAGTTGCATATGTCTGCTATAGAAACGAAAAGTAGGGGAATTAAGTTGATTTTAATATTAGAAATTATCTAATTCTACTGATTAATTCTCTCTAGACACTTTAATAGAGATGACTTCCATGTTTGAATCTCAATGCCAAAAACACGTTTTATTTTTTCCAATGAAAGCACGGAATAAGGTGGTCTGGGTGCTGGCGAGCCATAGAATTCAGTGGAGACAGGTACAAGATCTGCGGTAAATCCGGGTGTTTCTGCTTTTATAGCTTCCGCAAATGTGTACCATGATATTTCCGCTTGATTGCTGAAATTGTATGTTTCGTTCCATACCTCTATCGGATATGGTTTATTAAGATCTTTTTCAATGATGATTGATATCATAGACGCTATATCCATGGCGTAAGTAGGAGCTCCTACTTGATCGTCTACTATGGTTAAACTTGGTCGTTCACTTCCTAGTCTGAGCATCGTTTTTACAAAATTATGGCCTGCATGGTGGTAGACCCAGCTGGTTCGGATTATTAATCCTCTGGTATGACAGACGCGGAGTATTTTCTCTCCGTCAAGCTTAGATAAGGCATATATTCCTTGCGGTCTGGTTGTCTGCTCTTCCACTATCGGTGGTCCTTCAGAAGCATGATAGGTGTAATCAGTAGAGAAGTGGATGATTTTCGCTTCCGCAAATGTATCGGCAATTAACTTAAGGGCATCGGCATTAATCGAGAAAGCATTTTTCTCATCAGTTTCTGCCTTGTCAACAGCCGTATAGGCAGCACAGTTGATTACATAGTCTGGATTATATGAATGCTTAACATCTTCCAGGCTCTTTCTATCTGCAATATTAACCTCAGACCTAGAAGCAAAAAGGCACTCGACATGCTCAACCTTAGGAAGTGTTTCTCTTAAAGCATTCCCTAGTTGACCATTGGCTCCGGTGATCAGAATTTTTTTCATTTAATGGGATGGTGGTTATTAAAGGCCGGCAATTTAAAATCTTTTTCTGATACAATTCTATCACCTTCAGGGATGGCCCAATCTATCCCTAATTCAGCATCATTGTATAATATCCCGTACTCTGCTTCTGGATGATAATATTCGGTACACTTGTACGAGAAAACGGCAGAGGGTGACAGCACTGCGAAACCATGGGCAAAGCCCGGCGGAATATAAAGTTGTTTTTTAGCCACATCATTCAAGATAACAGAGATATGCTTACCATAGGTAGCAGAATCCTTGCGGATATCTACAATTACATCAAGGACTTCTCCTGACACCACACGGACCAGTTTGCCTTGAGCGAAATCTCCAGCTTGATAATGGAGGCCTCGGATGACACCATATTGAGAATAGGATTCGTTGTCTTGAACAAAGGAAGTGGGAATTCCATTTTCCTCCAAGACAGATGATCGATAAGACTCGAAAAAACAACCTCGATCATCGGAATATATAGTAGGATATATAATATAGGCACCGTCGAGGTTGGTTTTAATAATCTCCATGTCTGCTATTTATTTATCTCTGAAATAGATGCTGATGGGTACACCTGTGAAATCAAAGTGTTTTCTCATCTGATTCTCAATGAAGTTTTTATAAGGACCTTTGATATGCTTCGGATGATTGCTGAAAAAAGCGAACGAAGGATAGTAAGTCGGAAGTTGGGTGATGTATTTTATCTTAACTTGACTCCCCCTGTATACTGGAGGTGGATTTCGCTCAATTATTTCAAGCATAATATCATTAAGCTCACTTGTCTTAATTTTTGTGTTCCGCTGCTTATATACATGAGACCCTAGTTCGACAGCTTTGAAAATCCGTTGTTTCTCAAGTACACTTATGAATAGAATAGGGACGTCATTAAATGGAGCGAGCTTGCGCTTGAGTTTTTCTTCTAAGTCACGGGCTGTATTCGTTTCCTTTGAGATGAGATCCCACTTATTAACCAGAATAACCACTCCTTTTCTACGCCTTATTATCAACGTGAAGATGGACATGTCTTGAGACTCAATGCCCATGGAAGCATCAAGCATAAGGAAGCAGACGTCTGCTTCTTCTATAGCCTTGACTGCACGGATTACAGAATAGAACTCTAGGTCTTCGTGTACCTTGGATTTTTTTCTGATTCCTGCTGTATCTATGAGGTAAAATTCTTGACCGAATTTATTATATTTAGTATATATGGCATCTCTAGTAGTCCCTGGTATGTCCGTTACAATATTTCTTTCCTCACCTATGAGTGCATTTGTAAATGAAGATTTTCCGACATTGGGTTGGCCGACAATGGCGAATTTCGGAATGCCTTGCTCTAATTGATCATCGGCTTCTTCTGGAAGTACTTCTGTTATTCCATCGAGTAACTCTCCTGATCCTGATCCAGAAATGGCAGATATAAAGTAGGTATTTTCGAAACCTAGTGACCAGAACTCATTGGCAGTAAGTTGGCGTTGAGAATTGTCGACTTTATTTACAGCAAGAAAAACAGGTTTATCTGTTTTTCTCAGCATTCTGGCTACTTCTTCATCTAAGTCCGTTATCCCTGTAGCAACATCTGTACAGAATATAATGGCTTCAGCTTCATCTATAGCGATCTGTACCTGAGACCTTATGGCTGCTTCGAAAACATCATCGCTCCCATGTACGAATCCGCCTGTGTCTACCACAGTGAATTTCCTGCCATTCCATTCAGAGAATCCATAGATTCGATCTCTGGTAACACCACTGATGTTATCAATGATGGCTTTCCGTTCTCCGATCATCCTATTAAACAGGGTAGACTTGCCTACATTAGGTCGGCCTACAATTGCTACTACTTGCGACATATATGAGTCTTAATTTCGGATGCAAAGATAGCATTTCAATCCTAGTAGACTGAGTTATACCAAGGAAGTGTGTAATAAAAAAAGAAGTATCAATAGATTCTCTGAAATAGTATGGTAAATCTCCGCTTTTAATAACAAAAAGGAAGAGCTGAATATTTCCAGATCTTCCTTTCAAAAAATAATGATAAATTGATTGACTTATTACTTAATAGACAAGGTATACTTAGGTGTCGGATTTAGAGGACATGAGTATACATATTCTCCAGCAGTCAAGTTTACTACACCGCTGTATGCGTGTTCGCCTTTATTGATCATCTTAGAAGCGAATGAATTTTCAACAGCCGTCTTCATTACATCACCATCCTTATCTGATGCTGCTTGGATAACGAAACCTACTTCTTTTTCAACTTCAGTGTTGACTATTCTAAACTGGTATAGACCAGGTTTTAAGTCTAAATTTTCAGTTGTAAAAGCTCCATTTACTTGATGTAATTCTATGATTGTTACATTCTTGTCTGTTGATTGAGCAACAGATTCTACATTGAAAGAAAGTACCATCATAAGTATTCCTGCAAGTGTCATTGTTATTTTTCTGAAATTCATGGTTGTGTTTTTATGATTTAATAATGATGCAAATATCAGTGTAAGTACTTGATCATTGATTGTATGTTTTTCCCTCCTAGTTGGCAATAATTCATTTTGTAGTGCAGGAACGAGAATTCTTACATCGTAATAGTTGTTTCAGCAGACTTATTAATACTGTAAGCGCATAAAAATGACGACATCTACAATCTCTTATACGTTATTGGAATGAAATGGATACTACTTGTTTATGTAACAGAATATTAATATTCCTATCAATAGTATCTTGAAATACTCATTTAAATAACAATTATGAAAAACCACATTGTTCTATTGATTCTATTTTTATCCTTGCCACTGATAGGGCAGAAACACCTTCAAGAATTTCTTCCAGAAGTAATAGGCGAGATTCCTGATGTCAGAGATTTCTCAATGACGCAAGATGGCAATAGTTGTTACTTTACTGTACAGAGTGCAATCTTACCCCGATCCATTATTGTGGGCATCAGTAAAAAGGAAGGAAAATGGGGCTCGCCTTACATTATGCCTTTTTCAGGCCAGTATTCTGACTTAGAGCCATTCCTTAGTTCTGATGGACAGCGCATATATTTTGCTTCAAATCGGCCTAAAGTCAATGACATCGATGGTAAGCCTGATTTCGATATCTGGTACGTTGATAAGGTAGGTGAGGATAAATGGTCGGAACCTGTGAATCTAGGAACACCGGTGAATTCTGAAGGCAATGAATTTTATCCTGCAATTACGGATTCAGGGAATATTTATTTTACATTAATTGATCCTGCTGTAGGGCCAGCTGATGA
>CALIQO010000365.1 GCA_938044055.1 uncultured Saprospiraceae bacterium | reverse complement strand
CTTCACGAGGAAATATAGGTAGGATCTGAGACAAGTCTTTGTCATTGACAAATCCCAATACGAAATGGATGCGATTGTATTTTTTATTTTTCAACCAATCCATCATTACTTTCAATCCACCTTCGTTGTGGGCGCTGTCAACTAGGGTCAAAGGATCGTTACTCAACCACTGGCATCTGCCGATGTACTTCCACTTCACCACTAAAGATGGTAAGTATTTGTCTATAGCTTTCCAGTCAATGTCTTTACCAGTACGTTCTAGTGCAACCATTGAGGCCACGGCAGTTGTAAAATTTCTCTTATGAAATGGACCGGTCATCGTTCCTTTATCTTTCAGAAGAAACCTACCTTCTGCATCAATTATTTTTTTTCCATTGAAGGTTACAAGTTCCTTTGCATAACTCAAGCTAGCGTTTTCAGCTTCTGCCTTTTTTCGGAACACCCCTTCGACTTCTTTTTGGTACTCCCCTACTACAACAGGGATTCCGGGCTTGATGATTCCTGCTTTTTCTGTTGCAATTTTAGGAAGCGTATCACCGAGCATGTGGGTGTGATCAAGAGAGATGTTGGTAATGATGGATAGTAAAGGCATAAGTACATTGGTACTATCTAACCTGCCACCGAGTCCGGTTTCAATTACTGCTATATCAACTTGCTTTTCTTTAAAATAAGAAAAGGCCATAGCCACCGTTATTTCGAAAAAAGAAGGTGAGAAGGAAAGATTCATTTGCTTTAAGCGATCCGTAAACGTAGTGACATATGATCGATCACATAAGCTTCCATCTACTTTAATTCGTTCTCGGAAATCTATATAATGGGGAGAAGTATACAAGCCTACTTTCTTGCCTTGGCTCTGGAGAAATCCAGCTATGAGGTGAGAAACAGTGCCTTTCCCATTCGTTCCTGCAATGTGGATGGCATGAAATGCGTTCTGAGGATGGCCGAGAATATCAAGCAATGCACGAATATTCTTAAGGTCTTTCTTATATGCAGACTTACCCTGTCGCTGGTACATCGGCAATTGAGTATATAAGAAATGTAAAGCTTCAGAATATTTCATAAGTCGCATCGCTTCGCTCAGTGCGAAAATGCAAAATATAATTATCTTTCCCCGGAATGAAGAGACACTATAATTACATCATTGCTGGAGCAGGAGCAGGCGGACTCAGTCTTGCTTATCGATTATCAGAATCTTCCTTCAGTGGCTTACGGATACTAATCCTAGATGGCGACCCGAAGAATAAGAATGACCGCACCTGGTCTTGGTGGGAAAAAGGAGAAGGATTATACGATTCTATCCTTGAAAACAAATTTCAAGGGATACAATTTCATTCTGCTAGCCACTCTAGATTAATGGCTGCAGATCCCTATGCTTACAAGATGATCCGATCCCAACCTTTCTATGACTTATGTAAAAAAGCAGTAGCTGATTGCGATCACATAGACTATGTCTCAAGTCATGCGACACACATAGAAGAAGCGGAAGACCTGGTGCATGTGCGGGCAGGAGACGAGGCATATACCACAGACTATCTATTAAAAAGTTTTCCTACAGAAGAGATGGACTACAGTGATTCACTGTATGTTTCTCAGCATTTCGGAGGATGGTACATAAAAACAGATAACCCACAATTCGATCCCGATGTGGCAACCTTCATGGATTTCAGGATTCACCAGAAGGACGATACCCGATTTTTCTATGTGCTTCCGATATCTGCACATGAGGCCCTTGTAGAAATCGCCATTTTCTCCAATGACATTCTCAAGCCAGAGAATTATGACGTCCTGATTAAGGACTACATCTCAGAATATCTTTTCTGGGAAGAGTATCAGATTACAGAAAGAGAATACGGTGTTATACCCATGACCAACTATCCATTCTGGAAGCACAATACCCAGCGGGTTTATAATCTGGGTACGTATGGAGGCGCGGTCAAGCCTTCTTCTGGTTATGCCTTCAGTCGGATTCTGAGGCATGCCGATAGAATCGCTAAGGCTATCTCTGAGGACAAGCCACTTGCTTCCACCTACAAGTCATACCAGAGTAAGTATCTGCTATATGATGAAACCTTACTTGATGTATTGCTGCTTCAGAAAAAATCAGGTGCCGATATTTTCAGCAACCTTTTTCAGCACAATGGAGCTCCAGATATCTTTTCGTTTCTAGATGGCGACACTACGCTGAAAGAAGAAATAAAAATATTCTCTCGTATGCCTAAGCTTCCTTTTCTGAAAGGATTTTTCCGCCAACTGGGATAGATTGCGGAGATTGGTGAGATTGGTGAGATTGGAGAGATTGGATAACAAAGTTGTAAGTGTTAAGTCGTAAGTGTTAAGTTTTTCTACTACCTATGCTAGGGATGTTTCATTTTACCTTATCATTTCCATTTTTAAGGGAAACAGGAATGGGTTACTACTGGAATATAAAATGAAACTGACCGGAATTACAATCAAAGATTGAGGAGATTGAGGAGATTGGTTTCATAAAAGAGTGGGCGGACTTCCCTTCAGGGAACGAGGGCGAGCGCAGGCAAGATTGAGGAGATTTAGTTCTTAATCAGTTATCATTAATCGGACATACATCGGTATAATTGTAGATAAAAAAGCATCCATACGACCACAATTAAGTCTTGCTTAACTTATAGTGAGAAATCAATGCCTTATCTTTACGCTAGATTAAACCAATCAAGTTATGACTATCCTCTTTTCTATACTTTTTATGCTCAATGCTATTTCTCTACAATCAGATGTTTCGGTTGAATCTACTGTACAATGGATGACCTGGGACGAAGCAGTAGCAGCAAGTAAGGAATCCCCTAAAAAAATACTAGTAGATGTCTATACCGACTGGTGTGGGTATTGTAAGAAAATGGATAAAGGCACATTCACCGATGTGGACCTCGCTAAGTATATCAATGAAAACTTCTATGCCGTCAAGCTAGATGCTGAACATAAAGAAGACATAATATGGAATGATGTAACCTTTAAATTTCTCCCTAAAGGAAGAAAAGGGGCACATGAGCTTGCCATCAGCCTCCTCGATGGAAAGATGGGTTACCCTTCCTTCGTATATTTAGACGAGTCGTTCTCAAGAATTATGATTTCACCTGGATACAAGACGGCTCCCATGATGCAGAACGAACTCATCTATGCAGTAGACGAACATTACAAAAACAAAACTTGGGCAGATTATAAAGCAGAGCTGAAGGGGGAGTAAGTTTTAAGTGTTGAGTCTAAATTTTAGGCTTTAGGAGTTATAACTTTACCAGAGCGAGGAAATTCCTGTGGGGATCGAGAGCGAGCGCAGGCAAGATTGAGGACAGATTGAAGAGATTGGTTTCATAAAAGAGTGGGCGGACTTCCCTTTAGGGAAAGAGGGCGAGCGTAGGCTGGTGACTTTAAAGTTGAAGAGTTTGGAAGTTGAAGAGTTTAGAAGTGGAAGAATTTAGGAGTTTTAAGTGTAGGCAAGTCAATTTTAGGTGTTCAGTTTTCTTTTATTATTAATCCAATTAGGTTACTTCCTTTTTAATTAAGCTTGCATCCTAGCAAGGGTTTTTACGATCAGAGAAGGCAATAACCCAAGAATACAATAACAGTTCTTTTATAGGATAAATAAGAAGGGCAACACAATTGAATTATGTTACCCTTAAGATTACCTGAATCCTTAAACTTACGGTCCGGAATTTACCTTGTGAAAAAGGTTTTTCTTGTTGCAATCTGATTCCCATCTAGTACACTGATTAACAGCAATTCTGACTTTAAACCTTGCACATCAATTGTCTTAGCGTCTCCATTTATCCTTCCTTGAGAAATCCTTCTCCCGGATAAATCAGAGATAATGTATTGCCCATCGATGGGCCCATTAAGCAATAAGCTAATCATATCATCGTGTTCATTTTTCACTTCAAATTCTAAAATTCGCTGCATGACCAATGGTCGGTTTATTTTGTCATATCTAATCAATGATTTAGAATCGATGATCTGATCCAGGTTAAAATCGTTTGTATTTTGATTAAACTCTAGAATAATGCTGAGCTCCTCATTTTTCGAGATATTCTTATGAGGATCAGCAAAAAATATAATTTCACTGTCATTGTAGATGGTAGTCAACGTGGAAGATCCATATATAATATCAACCTCAGAAAGAGAAACTTGATCTGGTAGATTCAATTTCAGGTTTCCTAAATCTACAGAAACATCTTCTAAAACAATTTTTACAGAATATTTATTAAGCACTGTTACAGAGAAATTATAGGGATCAAAAATTACTTGATCTGGAACCCTTCCTGACCTAGGTCCAATACTTAAACAACTTCCATCTGTGTCACCGTTATTTAAAACCGTTAGGTTCTTCACATCACCATTATTTACATAAATTAACTGATCTTCAGACATAACTTTTTCATGGCTGTTGGTTTCTTGAGTAATTACTTTTCTAGGTTTGAAATGAAAACCTACTTCCATACCTAAGGCAACTCTAGAAACAGCAATAACATCTAGTGCTGATACCCTATTATCAGGAAAAACATCTCCGATAACT
>CALIQO010000364.1 GCA_938044055.1 uncultured Saprospiraceae bacterium | reverse complement strand
AAAGTAAGATAGATAGGAATATATCCTTCGATAATATCTTTTACAATCCGTTCAGCGGAGATCTCGATATGGAAAACTGGGTTCTGTATGGAGAGTCAGAAAAAGATACCATATTCTCATTGTCAAGGATGAGCATTTCTGTTTTAGACAATATAGGACTTCTCTGGAACAATAGTTATCAACTTAATTCGATCGATATAGAAGGTTCGACACTCAGAATTACCAGAAAAGAAGGAGAACAACTCAGCGATCTAGAAATGATCCTTAAGAAAATCCAAGGTGAAGATTCTTCTGCATCATCAGAGTCAGAGGAAAGCGGAGCTGTTGACTTCAGTTTTAATAAACTCAACTTCTCAGATATTTCAATCTTGATCAGTGATGAAAACAATCAAGGTTCATCTGTTTACCAGATTGATGAGGGGCGCTTGGAAGTTGATTCTATGAACTTAGAAACCAATTACTTTTCCATCGATGTTCTTGAACTAGGATCTCCTTATGTGAAAATTGTGAAAGGGATAGATGGTGTTTTTAAGTCAGAAGTAAAAAATATTAAAGACGTAGAAAATTCCATAGATACGCTCCAGGCAAATGATGTGCATTACATCATTAAAGATCTTTCTATCGACGGAGGAAGTTTCATATATAAAGATTTAAATAGTACAGCGCCTAAGGCAAATGTTGAGTCTATTGACTTCAGCGACTTTTCACTACTTAATATTGAGTTATCTGGAAAAGAATTCGACTATTCAACGGTTGATGGACTTTATGGTACCGATCTTTACCTTTCCTTCGTAGATGACAAGGCTTTCGAAATTGAGCATATCAAGTCCGAAGAAGTAATATTTACAGATACTGAAATGACCCTTAATGGTTTTCTCTTACGCACAGATAGATCTTCTATCGATGGTAGATTCGGGGTGAGTTATGAGAATTTCGAGGCGTTTGATAATTTCACTGATAATGTATACTGGAGGGTAGATGTCGATAGAGGAAGACTGGCCTTAGACGAATTCGTGCACTTTATTCCTGACTTAGCTGACAGATCTTTCTTTGCATATAATGTCGATAAATCTGTTAATCTTGAAGGGAAATTCAGAGGAGTTACTTCTTCATTAAGTGGTCGAAATATGAAAATTGGGATCCAGAATCAGATTGACTTTGAAGGGAATTTCGGGACATATAATCTTACAGAAACTGATAATGCCGTTATCAACCTTAAAGTAGAAAGATTGAATTCTTCTATGCAGTTCCTGAAAACATTTATTCCATCGTTTTCTCCTCCAGAAAATTTCGACAAACTAGGAAAGCTGAATTTTAGAGGACGGTTCGATGGTTTTATTAAGGATTTCGTGGCTGCCGGTAGCCTCACCACAGAACTAGGTAGAGCAGACATGGATATGAGGTTAGATGTAAAGCAAGGATCGGAACGGGCCAATTATAGCGGAGAAATCAGACTCATAGACTTCGACCTTCAATCATGGAGTGATAATGATGAGTTAGGGAAAGTCACATTCTATGCTAATGTTAAAGAAGGGCAAGGACTTACACTTAAAGATGCCATCGCTGATGTAGAAGCTAATGTTGAATCCCTGGAGTTTAAAGGATACCTCTACGAAGATTTCAAGATGGATGGGAAGCTCGCTGAGAATGTATTCAATGGATCCTTCAATATACAAGACGATAATATAAACCTTGATTTCGATGGTGATGTATCATACAAGGACAGCATTCTGGTTATGGATGTCAAGGCAGATGTGAGAGAACTAGATCTGCAGTCCCTTAATTTTATGGATAAAAGAACCAAGATCTCAGGCATCATGGATTTTAATATTCAGGGAAAGAGTATAACTGATCTTGTAGGAGTAATCAATGGAAGAGACATAGTCATAGATTCCGACTCTCTACATAGACTCGATACATTCTACTTATACTCCTATTCTGTACCACAAGGAAAGAGTAAGTTGCTTGTGGATACTGATCTAGGCCAACTAAAGATCGAAGGTAAATTTAGACTCGATCAGATCGTAGGTGAATTCAAGAAAACCATAAAGAGAAATTACCCCTACCATGCTAAAAACATGGTGGTTAGTAATCAAGAGATTACAGACCAAGATTTCAGAATGTCCATGGAGATTTATGATACTAAGAATTTTATGAGCTTAGCTGGGATTCCAGATCTGCGAATTAAAAATCTAAGGTTGAAAGGATCCATGGATTCCCAGAGAGAAAACCTGAATTTAGATTCTAACATAGAATACGTAGGTTACAAGGAAACTAAAATTCTAAACATCGATTTATCTGCAGGAAATCAAACCAATCAAGGATTTCTTGTTTTAAATATAGATTCTTCCTTAGTTGCAGGTAGAAAAATAAATCCAATATTTTTAGAATCCGATCTTAACAGTGACCAGATAAATTTCAACCTAACCACTGCTAACATTATAGACTCTATAGGTGATTTCAATCTTAAAGGCAGTCTTATTCCACATGAAAGAGGTTATGCGTTAAATATCGATAACCAGAGGCTTGAGATGCTCGGAAAGGAATGGGATATATTCGCAGACAATGAAATAATCGTTGCTCAAGATTTTTTAGAAATAAACGACCTGTCTCTGACAGACGGTTATAGAGTAATAGAAATTGCCGACATCAATAAAAAGGGAATCGATGTTCAGATGAAGCAATTTGACTTTGCTATATTCAATGGAATCATCGATTACGATAAGATAGATTTTACTGGAGAAGGTGACCTTAAGGTCAGGTATGACGATGTCTTCAATGGTTCATCTTACCTGCAATCTAACTTAAGAGTAGGAGATTTTAGATTGAATGAAGAAAGTTATGGTGTACTAGAAATCAATGTTGATCGTGATGAGAACAACAACATAAGTGGATTAGTTGCCATAGATAAGGATGAACAAGTCGTAAAAGCATCTTTCACCTATGATACTGAAACCAAGAAGATAGCTGGTGATATTAAGGGTAGAGAATTCCCTATCAATATATTTAATTACATCATAGGAGAAGGTATCTCGGAAACCATAGGTACAGGTGACATCAGTGGCAAGATAAGCGGAGACATAGACAATATAAAAGTGCTAGCGACAGCATACTTAAAAGATGCTGGTGTCAAGATAGATTACTTAGGTACCTCCTTTTTTATGGACAGACAGATCATAGAAATAACAGAAAATTATATAGACTTCAATGGTGTTCAGATTACAGATATAGAAGGAAACAGAGGAAGAATGCGTGGAGGAATGCGTCATGAATTTTTCTCTGATTTCAATATGGATCTTGTGGTGGAAGCAGACAAGGCTGTTATTATAAACACTACTAAATCAGAAAACCCTATTTATTATGGGTATGGAGTAGGTGAAGTTTCAGTATCCTTTAAAGGAACATTCGGGAGTACAGATATGAAGATCGATGCCATTACTGGACCTGGAACCGTTCTTAATATACCTGTAGGATATAGTAGTTATGGATACGAAGAGAACTTCATTAAGTTCGTAGATAAGGAAGACCTACTTAATAAATCAGATACGGTTGAGCAATACAATTTCGTCATCGAGGGATTAGATATAGAGATGAATTTAGAGATGACTGAATTCGCCAAGGTCAACATTATTTTTGATGAAAAGAAAGGCGATGTCATACAAGGTCAAGGCAATGGTGATATGCAGATCTATGTGCGTAGATCTGGAGAGTTCGAAGTGTTCGGAGATTATGAAGTTACAGAAGGAGAGTATCTGTTCACCAGTCGAGGGGTTGTTGCTAAACCCTTTAACGTGCGACGTGGAGGGAAGATCCGATGGACAGGAGATCCTGTTGATGCCAGCTTAGACATTGTGGCGGATTATGGAATCCGAGCTTCTTTAGATGTATTTCTTGATGAGTTCTTTACGACTGCTCCTGAAAGTGTAAAGCAAGAAGCTAGGAATCGCCAGCAGGTCAACTTAATTATGAATCTAGGAGGGACATTGTATTCTCCCGAGGTTACATTTGACTTAGATTTTCCAGGACTCACAGGAGAATTAAGGACATTCGCTGATACCAAGTTAAGGTCGCTAAAAAGAAATAAAATTGCTCTCAATAATCAAGTGGCATACATATTGACAACGAATCAGTTCTTGCCTACTAATAATCTGGCAGGTGAGATCTTCGGTGATGAATTCGTGCAATCAGCAGTTGCTTCTAACCTAAGTGAATTCGTAGCGAGTCAATTGTCGCTGGTAGTTACTGGATTGCTTCAAGAATGGTTGGCTGAGAACGGTTTGATAGCAGGAATTGATTTTAATATCGGTATACGAAATTCGACTCTTTTCTTGGACCCGGACAACAATGCTGACATTTATCCTGATGAAATAGAAGTTAATGTAAACAATAGATTTAGGTTTCTTAATGAACGTTTAAGTCTGGGTACTGGCGTAACTTATGTTCGAGAATCTCAAGTGAGGTCTTCAGATTACTACGTCCCAGAATTTGTAATAGCCTATTATCTAACCGATGATAGAAAGCTGAAGTTGCGTGTCTATGGACGTTATGACATAGATGAAATCAATCCAGATGCGAGGCGTCAGAAGTATGGCTTCGGTATTGGATACAGAAGAGAATTTGGTTCACTTGTAGATTTTAAAGTAGGAATCCGAGATGAACTTAAAATTGAAGATACTGGCGGTAGTAATCAATAAGTTACAATCGTACACTTCTATTTCTGAGCAAGTGATCTACCAAAACTAAGGCTGCCATCGCTTCAACAATAGGGACTGCTCTCGGGACTACACATGGATCGTGTCTGCCTTTTCCAGTGACTGTCGTTTCGTTCCCTTCTTTATCGACGGACTTCTGATTAGCTACTATGGTTGCTACTGGTTTAAATGCGACTCTGAAATTGATGTCCATGCCATTAGAAATTCCTCCTTGGACACCTCCAGAAAAGTTAGTTGTAGTTGATATCGAGCCATCTTCTCCTTTCTGGAACGCGTCATTGTGTTCTGAGCCCAGCATAGTAGCTGCTTTAAAACCACTCCCATATTCGAAACCTTTTACAGCATTGATACTAAGCATGGCTTTTCCTAAGTCGGCATGTAACTTATCGAAGACAGGTTCTCCGAGTCCCACTGGTGTATGCTGAATTATACAGGACACAACACCTCCTATGGTATCCCCTTGTTTTCTGATTTCCTGAATCTTTGATATCATCTTTTCAGCAATACTGACATCATTGCATCTTACAATGTTGCTTTCTATAATTCCTTCATCGGTAGATGTGGAAGTTGAAACAATATCACCTACTTGAGATACATAAGCTGTTATAGCCATTCCATAGTGTGACAATATCATTTTAGCGATGGCTCCAGCGGCCACTCTTGCAGCAGTTTCTCTTGCTGATGACCTTCCACCTCCTTTATAATCTCTTATGCCATATTTCTTCTCATAGGTGAAATCTGCATGGCTGGGACGAAATTTATCAGCAATGTGTGAGTAATCTTTAGATCGCTGGTCTTGATTCCTTATAAACAATGCAATAGGTGTTCCGGTCGACTTCCCGTCAAATGTGCCAGAGAGTATTTCGAAGGATTCGTCTTCTTTACGCTGGGTTACAATCTTAGATTGACCGGGCTTTCTTCTCTGTAAGTCCTTCTCTATGAGTAAGGTGTCTATATCTATGCCTGCAGGGCAACCGTCTATAACGACTCCTATGCCTGCACCATGAGACTCTCCAAAAGTGGATATTTTAAATATTTTTCCAAATTGACTTCCCGCCATTTTCTTGATTTTATGGTGTAAATCTATAAGTCTTCTGATGAAGCACGAAATATATCTGCATGATTGTGAACTTCAAGGTTATCCTTTCTGTTTTCTATCTTCGTATGTTGGTGTCATTTTTTAGATATTTGTAGCGATTAGATACTGACTATTTAATGACTTCAATAACATTATTGGAAGACAGAAGGATGATTTTATACCCGCAAGATATTTTTGAGAAACTAGAATTTGATCGCATCTTACATGCGACCAGTCAGTCTTGTCTGGGATCGCGAGGATCGGAAGAAGTATTGTCCTTAAAGCCCAGTTCCGACATAATGGTAGTTGTTAAGGCCCTTGATTGCACACATGAATACGTTCAATCGTTTGAGCGGAATGATCCTGTGCCTCTTATGAATTACCTCAGCGTTAAGGACCTTGTAGAGCTGTTAAAAAAAGAAGGATATGTACTTCCCATTGAAGATATCAGAGCGATTTACTATCTGGTTAAGAATTACTTAGATTTAGATCGATATTTCTTTGATGCCCAGAGAAGAAAATTAAGCCCACGGTTAGAGGAGATTGTTTCTCAGGCTGATTCAGTGGAAGAAGATGTTATCTTAAAGATCGATTCAATTATCGATGAAGATGGAGAAGTTAAGCCCGATGCATCTCCTGGTTTACTCAAAATTAGTAGATCTATTGTCTCTAAGGAAAAAGAGTTACAATCCACCTATAATAAGATTATATTCTCACTTAAGAAAGATGGAATGTTGTCTGATACGGTAGAAACATTGAGAAATGGACGAAGAGTGGTTGCTGTCCCTGCTGAGAATAAGAGAAAAATATCTGGAATAATCCACGATGAATCAGCAACAGGTAAGACCGTCTTCATAGAACCGCAAGGTGCTCTTGTTCTCAACAATGATCTTCAGAATCTACATCTTGAAAAGAAAAAAGAAATCTATAAAGTTCTCAGGGATCTGTGTGATTTTTTAAGGCCTTATGCTGAATCCTTTTCATCATTAGAAGAGGTAATTGTTAAGCTAGATGTCATCAGATCCAAGGCTCGTCTAGCAATATCAATGGGTGGCGAAAGACCAGAAATAGAAGACCAACCTCTTTTGTCAATCAGGCATGCTTATAATC
>CALIQO010000363.1 GCA_938044055.1 uncultured Saprospiraceae bacterium | reverse complement strand
TCTACTCCCAATCTTTCCGACAGATGATCTAAACTATTCTGGCCTAGCAGCAAGATAGGGTAACCATCAGCGAAACTTACCGTTGTTTTATGAGGAGGAATATCAAGTCCCTTAACTCTTGCCTTCTCATCATGAAGGTTTATCAATCTCAAGGACTTACCTAAATGGTCTGAAAAGAAAGCATCGAACTCCTTAGAAATATGTCCTGCTTGAAAAGTGCTTTTCCATACATGCACAGTCTGCATAGATTCTATACTAGAAAGGAGAGGAATCTCTATGCTTTCACCATTGATCTCAGCATGAAGGTTATTTTCTTCAATCCTTACTTGCAGCTGAGTGAGTTGTGGGAAGTTGCGTTGAGAAATAAATGTACCATCTTCCTCTACCAGCATCCATCTTCTATCGTATTCTAAACCTTCCGTTAAAACCCTAGCACGATCTAAGGAAATGCCTTGTGCTCCCTTAATAGGATATACAGTTATATGCTTTACCGTCGTGTGTTTCATATCTTAGAATCAGATGATCAATACACAAATATCATTAAAGATTGGTTAAATCAACCAAGAGAGCACATAAATTAATTATCTTAGAAACTCCGTATTCTAGACACCTAAACACAATAATTTTATGGCACAATTTAACCTCAATGTCAATGGAGCAAGTAAGCAAGTTGATGTAGATTCCGACACACCATTACTCTGGGTCCTCCGTGATTCACTGAATCTTGTCGGGACAAAGTACGGATGTGGTATAGCTCAATGCGGCGCATGCACAGTCCATGTAGATGGAAAGGCGATGCGAGCATGTTCACTACCCGTCTCCTCCTTAGAAGGAAAAAAAATCACAACAATTGAAGGACTTTCTGAGGATGGAACCCACCCTGTCCAGAAAGCATGGGTTGAACATGATGTTCCTCAGTGTGGATATTGTCAGGCAGGTCAGATAATGACGGCTTCTGCTTTACTGGCTGATTATCCTAAACCTACCGATGATCAGATAAATCAAGCCATGAATGGTAACATCTGTCGTTGTGGCACTTACAATCGAATCCACGCTGCTGTTAAAACAGCCTCTAAATTATCTTAATTCCTTTCACCTATTAACAACTAAAAGTCATGACTAAAAACACAGAATTAGGCAGAAGGTCCTTTATGAAAGTTTCGGCTGCAGCAGGCGGAGGAATACTATTTGGTTTTAGCTATCTAGCATCCTGTAGGAGTCCTGAGCAAGAACACTTCTTTCCTGAACTAGAGATGCCCTCTACATGGGAAACCCTCAATGGATATATTAAGATCGGAGACAACAATGTAATAACGATTTATTCTCCTAACCCTGAAATAGGTCAGAATGTAAAGACTTCTATGCCTATGATTGTAGCAGAAGAATTAGATGCAGACTGGGATCAGGTCCTGGTAGAGCAAGCGCCTCTAAATACTGAAAATTTTAAGAGGCAAGTTGCTGGAGGTAGTCAATCCATCCGATACTCATGGGGTGATTTAAGAAATGCTGGTGCATCTGCTAAAGCAGTTCTAGTTGCCGCAGCAGCAGAGCAATGGGGTGTAGATGCCTCTACACTCAAGACAGAAAAAAGTATGGTCATCCATCCTGACGGTCAGAAACTATCATATGGAGCATTAAGTGCAGCTGCAGCTACTAAAGAAGCACCAGCCGAAGTAACCCTTAAGTCGATAGAGGAATTCACTCTCATAGGACAGAGTAAGGGCAATGTCGATATGAAAAACATAATAACTGGTGCCCCACTCTACGGCTTAGATACTAAAAAAGAAGGCATGTCCTATGCATGTATTATGCGAGCACCTGGTTTCGGTCAGAAATTAGATTCTTATGATGATACCGCCGCTAAAACAGTTTCAGGAGTGGAAGAAGTAATTTCTTTTGATGATAAAATTGCTGTTGTTGCAAGCTCTACCTGGGCTGCCATGAAAGGAAAGAAAGCTTTGACTGCACAATGGAGTCAAGATTCAGAAGCAGAATCATCTGCTGACCACGATAGCAAACTGAATGATCTCCTAGATCAGAAACTGGAATCTCGTCGAGAAGATGGTGATGTCGACAAGGCATTTGCGGAAGCGGACTTTGTTTTAGAAAGAACTTATGCAGCTCCATTCTTACCCCATAACTGTTTAGAACCTATGAATTTTTTCGCCCATGTTACAGATGGGAAAGCTTACTGTGAGGGTCCGATTCAGACACCTCAAGGTACTGCAGGAAGATTGGCTAGAGAATTAGAAATGGAAGCTAAAGATGTCCACGTTATGATGACAAGAATGGGTGGAGGATTCGGAAGAAGGTTGTACGGTGGATTCATGATAGAAGCTGCTAAAATAAGTAAAGAAACAGGTAAGCCCATCCAGCTGGTGTATACCAGAGAAGACGATATGACTGAAGGCACCTATCGACCTGCTAGTAAGTATAAAATATCTGCTAGTGTCAAGGATGGCAAGGTAACTGGATATCACTTGGTAGAAGCCTGCATCAATAACAATATGTATGGGTTAATTCCTAACTTCTTCCCGGCTGGGGCCATTCCTAATCTGAAGGTTGATACGTATAAGTTCGACAGCAATATAACTACGGGTGCATGGAGAGCACCTTACACCAATTTCTTAGCTTCTGCTGAACAGAGCTTCTTCGATGAACTGGCGGAAAAAATGGAAGTTGACGCAGTTAAATTGAGACTAGACTTACTGGAAGATGCTAAAGCCAATCAAGAGGATGAACGCATGCAATGGTCACCGTCTAGAATGCAAGAAGTGGTAAGAGTCGCTTCAGAAAAATCAGGCTGGGGTAATTCAGCATCAGGAGAATATCTAGGTTTCTGCGCTTATTATTGTCACAACTCATATGTGGCTGAAGTTGCCAAGGTCGTTATGACGGATGGCAAGCCTAAGATTACAGATGTATATTGTGTGGTTGATTGTGGGATTGTTATTAATCCTGAAGCAGCTACCAATCTAGTTGAAGGAGGAGTTATAGATGGCGTCGGGCATGCTCTGTACGGAGACTTCTCTTTCGATAAAGGGAAAACGTCTGCTGACAACTTCGATAAATATAGACTCATCAGACATGCGGAAGCGCCTAAGGTTCATGTTCACTTTATAGAAAACAATCTAGACCCTTCTGGTCTAGGTGAACCTACTCTACCGCCAGCTGGTGCCGCCATTGCCAATGCCATGTATGGTGCTACCGGAAAAAGATGGTATAACCAACCTTACATGAAGGAAGAGAAAATTGTAGGATAGTCTATTCTACATTAAAG